>NZ_JAAGPS010000046.1:0-49186 GCF_017105025.1 Paraburkholderia sp. Ac-20336
CTCAACAGGCAAACCTTCCTCTTTACTGTGTGAGACTCTTGATACTTTTGCCTCGACCCGATCCGAAGATCAGGTCCGCACCCCGCATCAAGCGCCCACACTTATCGGCTGTTGGTTTTTAAAGATCGGTCCACAAACTCACAGCACCCAAACCACCCGGCACCGCTTCGTTCGCGTCGCTGCGTCTGCAGCAGAGAAACGAGATTATGCTGACCGCCCCGCATCACGTCAAGACCCTTCTCACAATTTCTTTTAAAAAAATCGAAGAGCTTAAAAATCGAGCACCATGGCATCGAATTCAAATTAGTTAGCCATCCGATTTAATTTGCACCGGGAGAAGCGAAGAACATGGATTAGAAGATTAGGTAATTGGCGAAAAGCGACCTGAGGAGCTTTTCCACAGAAAATGTTCGCAAGCCTGTGGATAACCACTCCACAATTACGCCAAGTCATTGAAGTAAAACCATTCTTGCGCGTTGCGCGCGAAGCATGACCGCTTTCGCGGTCATGCATTGCCTTCAATCTCAGGCCGACCTCATCGTTACGCGCGCATTCGTACGCATGAATGCACTGCGCTCGACCAGCGCGCCAAACAGCAACCCGATCGTCGCCCACATGATCACCTGCATGCCGATCGCGACGACGCGGAACTTCCACAGCAGCACGGCCGGGAAAGCGGCGGGCACTTCATTGATGACCGGCATCGACAACTGCACGGCCGCGATGATCGCGACGAACACCAGGCCTGCCACGATCGAGCCATTCCACGCGCCGAGCTTCGCAACCGCGCGGCGGCGCACCTTCAGCGCAAACACCATCGTCACGAGCGAAATGGCGATCATCAGGAAGAACAGCCCCGTGCGCATGCCGATCGTCTCGGGATCGCCGACCGATGGCGGATTCGCCGGATACTTGATATTCGGCACGATCACGAGCGCGATGAAGGCGCCGAGCGCGAGCCATGCGGACAACGCGCGCACGCTCAATGCACCCGCCCGTCCATAGGCATACGCAAACACAAGCGAGAACAAACCACCGAACGCCGCACCATACGTCACGACGCCGGTCAGCAGACCGAGACCCGCCTGCGTTTCGCGGCTCACGAGTTCGGGCTCGGGAGCTTCGCCGCGTGCGGCCGCCGCTTTTTCTTCGAATGAAATAGCCTGATCGACCTGCGGCTCACCCGCGAGTCTCGCGAAGCTGAATGTGAGCAAGCCCGCGACGATGCCCGCGAGCATCCCGCGCACCAGTAATTTGCCAACCATGTCGGACTCCGTTAGTGGCAGGGAAAGCCAAGCAGATGGCGGCCGTCGTGCACGAACTCATGCACGTACATGCCGGGGACCAGCGAGGTAGCCCCCTCTTCCGCACCAACGAAGTAAAGCGCGAGCAACAGCAGCAAACCGCCGAATACCACCCACGGCAGCAGTTCGCGCAAAGGAATCGGAGTAGGCTCGGCCGCGGGTTGCGCGGCGGGATCGAAAACGGCTTCGGCCATGATGGATATCTCCTGGGGGTAACGCGCCCCGAAAGTCGATGACATAGGAATGGTGCGAAGCACAGGTCTGGCTTTCGGCTCTTGCTTGCAAACCGATTACAGTGGCGCGACCGCGCCGGGCTCTCACCGGCTTCCATGCTTCGCGGAGCCCTTATTCTACGCGCTAAACTTCGGCCTTCATGAAAGCTTCGGCCACGTTTGCAAGCTCGCGTGGACAAACGGCAGCATCGGGAAAGCACAGAATGGATACGCGACTGCTACTGATAAGCCACGCGGCGACGGCCTCGCAACGCGCCGGCCGCTTCCCTTCCGACGACCCGCTCGACGCGCGCGGCACCGCCGAAGCGCAAGCGGCGCGCGCCCGTCTGGCACTTGCGCACGAGGCTCGCGTCTTCACGAGCCCGGCTGCCTGCGCGCGCGATACAGCTGCGGCGCTCGGCCTGAACGCCACACCCGCCGCAGCGCTAGCGGATATCGACTACGGCGACTGGCGCGGCCAGCGCCTCGCGGATCTCGCCAATGAAGCGCCCTTGCAACTCGCCGCGTGGACCCGCGACGCCGACACCGCGCCGCCCGGCGGCGAATCGTTCAGCCAGCTCGTGCAACGGATCGGCGCATGGCTCGACGCACCGGACGGACCCACGACATCGGCATCGACATGCAACGCGGCAAACCCGGCACCGCCAGCCGCATCGCCGCAAACACACACGGTGCTCGCCATCACGCACGCGCCGCTGCTGCGAGCCGCCATCGTGCATGCGCTCGGCGCATCCGCACAGGTATTTCCTCGCATCGAGATCGCTCCGCTGTCGGTCGTCGAATTGCGCCACTCGCGGCGCGGCTGGACATGGTGGCCAGCCGCCACTCGCTGACGCGAACGCGGCATGCGAAACATACGGCTTCGCTCCCCTGCTGGCAGCCCCGCCGCCGCATCCGACACAACATCCGACACCATCGGAAACACGTCCCGTCCCCCTCCGTTTAACGCGACTGTCGCATTCGCGCCGCAGACTCTCCCGGCACGGCGCGAATTTCCGATTCAATAGTTTGCTAACGAATATCAAGGAAATACAATACCTGCCATGCCGAATCTTGATACCCTGCGCCGCACCGTCAGCAGCACGCTGGTCGTCGCCGCCAGAAAGTGGCGGCGCACGAGTCATGGCGTGCTGGCGGCCTTCAACGTCTCCGAAGCGTGCGCGACCCCGCTTCTGACCGCGAGCCGGCTCGGTTCGGCAGTGCGCCAGGTTACGCTCGCCGATCACGTCGGCATCGAAGGCCCTTCGCTCGTGCGGCTGCTCGATCAGTTATGCGCAGCGGGTCTGATGCGCCGCGAGGAAGATCCCGAGGACCGCCGCGCCAAAACCGTCGCGCTCACCGACGAAGGCCGCGCCGTCACCGCGAAGATGGAAGAGGAGCTGGTCACGTTGCGCGCCCAGGCGCTCAAGGGCCTGTCGCGCGACGATCTCGAAGCCACGCTGCGCGTGCTCGATGCGTTCACGACGGATGCCAGCGGCCGCGCCGAGCTCGACGCCGAAGCGGCGGCGAAGCCCGAGCCGCCGCAACGCGGCACAACGGCCGGACCTGCAGCGGGCACCCGCGCGCCGCTCGAACGCGCCGCGTCCAAGCGCACCACGTCGCCGCTCAAACGCGAACCCGCGCGGCGCGAACCCCTCGCCGTCAAACTCGGCAAGACCGGCAAGAGCGCGGCCCCAGGCGCCGGCAAGGCGCACGGTACGGTCAAGGCACGCAAGTCCACCAAACGCGGCGTCCGCGCAACGGCGCCACACAACGCCGGGTCCGCGTAACGGTCTATGGCCTACCCTTCCTTTCGCGACTGGCTGTTCTCGGTCAAGACGTTCTTCGCGGCAATGCTCGCGCTCTACATCGGACTCGCGTTCCAGTTGCCGCGGCCGTACTGGGCGATGGCCACCGTCTATATCGTGTCGAACCCGTTCGTCGGCGCGACCCGCTCGAAGGCACTCTATCGCGCGCTCGGCACTGCGCTCGGCGCGGCGGGCGCGGTGCTGCTCGTGCCGCCGTTCGTCGAATCGCCGTATCTGTTCAGCGTGGTCGTCGCGCTCTGGACCGGCACGATGCTCTACCTCGCGGTATCGGACCGCACCGCGCGCAGCTACGTGTTCATGCTCGCGGCCTACACGATGCCGATCATCGCGCTGCCTTCGGTGACGAATCCCACCGGCGTGTTCGATCTCGCGGTCAGCCGGACCGAGGAAATCCTCGTCGGCATCGTCTGCGCGAGCATCGTCGGCAGTGCGCTGTTTCCGAGCCGGCTCGCGCCGACCATCATCGAGCGCACCGACGCATGGTTTCGCGACGCCGCGTTCTACGCGACCGAAACGCTGTCGGGCCGCATCGCGAGCGCGGCGATTTCGGGCGCGCGGCAGCGGCTCGCGAGCACGATCAACGGTCTGGAACTGCTGCTGAGCCAGCTCGCCTACGATCACACGCGGCCCGACATCCTCGCGCGCGCACACGAACTGCGCGGACGCATGCAGTTGCTGCTGCCGATCATGTCCTCGCTCGCCGACCCGCTGCTCGCGCTCTACCACAACGGCCAGCACAGCTGGCCCGAAGGACTCGACGCGCTGCTCAAAGACGTCATCAAGTGGTTCAACCAGCCGCTGCCCGCGCCGAGCAAGGGCTATCACCCGGACGAAACCGCCAACGCGCTGCGCGAGCGCATCGCGGCGCTGCGTCCACCCGCGGCCGCGCTCGCGCACTGGGACGGCGCGCTGCTCTCGAACGCGCTATGGCGTCTGAGGCAGGTCATCGACGTATGGCAGGACTGCCGCTCGCTGCGCATCATCATCGCGCGCGACGAAGGTTCGTGGCGGCCGCACTTCCGTCATTGGCGGCTCGGCGGCACCGAGCGTTTCTACGACCGCGGCATCATGCTGTTCGCGACCGTGTCCGCGGGGCTCGCGGTGATTCTCGCGTGCAGCCTGTGGATCGGCTCGGGCTGGAACGATGGCGCCAGCGCGGTAACGCTCGCGGCGGTGGCCTGCTGCTTCTTCGCCGCGCTCGACGAACCCGCGCCGATGGTGTTCCGCTTCTTCCTCGCGACCGCGGTCAGCGTGCTCGCGGCGGGCGTCTATCTGTTCGCGGTGCTGCCGCACGTGCACGACTTCCCGATGCTCGTGATCCTGTTCGCCGGGCCGTTCATCCTCGTCGGCACGCTGATTCCGCGCCCGCAGTTCAACATGGTCACGGTGCTCGTCGCGGTGAACACGGCGACCTTCATCAGCATTCAGGGCGCCTACGAGGCTAACTTTCTCACCTTCGTGAACGCCAATCTCGCGGGCCTCGCCGGCCTGCTCTACGCGTATCTGTGGACCCGCGTGACGCGTCCGTTCGGCGCCGAATTCGCGGCTTCGCGCCTGCTGCGCTCGAACTGGGCCGACGTCGCACTGACCGCGTCGACGACGCCGATCGAAGACCCGCGCAATCTCGCCGCACGCATGCTCGACCGTCTGATGCAACTGATCCCGCGCCTCGCCGCGACCGACGAGCACCGTCATCCGTCGATCGAGAGCTTCCGCGATCTGCGCATCGCGTTCAACGCGATCGATCTGCGCCGCGCCACGCGCAAGCTCGGCGGCGAAGTGCCGGGCGCGATCGAGCACGTTCTCGACGGCGTACGCAGTTACTACGAGAGCTGCGTCGAGCGGCGCCGCCGCGAGCCGGTGCCGCAGAGCCTCATGGTGTCGATCGACGCGGCGGTCGCGCGCGTCACCGCGCAAGGGCTCGCGAATGCCGCCGCGCCGACCGAAACCTCGCCGACCTCGGCGCGCCAGTTGCGCGACGCGCTGCACGCGCTCGTCGGCTTGCGTCTTTCGCTGTTTCCGGCCACGCTCACGAAGCCGACGCCGACCGAACCGGAGGCTTCCGCATGATGCGCGCCTCCGCTTCCGGCAGCCCGTTCCCACTCTTTTCCAGTTCCCGCGATGATCGGTGAAATCGATATCTTCGGCGTGTTCGTGCCGTCCGTGCTGGTGCTGATGCTGATCGCCTACCTGATCAACCTCGTCATCCGCACGGTGCTCGCGTACGTCGGCTTTTACCGCTTCGTGTGGCATCGCTCCATCTTCGATCTCGGCATCTATGTGCTGGTGCTGGGCCTTGTCGTCGTCGTTTCGCACAGACTAATAACGTGAAAAAAACCTGGTTCTCGCTCGGTCAGATCCTGCTGACCCTGATCGTCGTCGTGGTGGCCGCGCTCGTGCTGTGGAAGCTGGTCGCCTATTACATGTTCGCGCCGTGGACCCGCGACGGACACGTGCGCGCCGACGTGATCCAGGTCGCGCCCGATATCTCGGGGCTGATTTCGTCGGTCGAGGTGACGGACAACCAGCAGGTCAAGCAAGGCCAGGTGCTGTTCGTGATCGATCAGGCGCGCTATGCGCTCGCGCTGCGCCAGGCCGAAGCGACCGCGCAGCAACGCCGCGCCACGCTCGACCAGGCGCGCCGCGAATACGCGCGCAATCGCCAGCTCGGCAATCTCGTCGCGGCCGAAGTGCTCGAGGAAAGCCGCTCGCGCGTCGATGCGGGCGAGGCCGCGCTCGCCGACGCGGACGTCGCGATCGACACCGCGAAGCTGAACCTCGAACGCTCGACGATCAAAAGCCCGGTCGACGGCTATCTGAACGACCGCGCGCCGCGCGCCGGCGAATTCGTCGCGGCGGGCCGCCCGGTGGTGGCGGTGGTCGACATGCACTCGTTCCGCGTCGACGGTTACTTCGAGGAAACCAAGCTGCGCGGCATCGACATCGGCCAGCCGGTCGACATCACCGTGATGGGCGAGCCGACGCCGTTGCGCGGCCACGTGCAGAGCATCGTCGCCGGGATCGAGGACCGCGACCGCACGCAAGGCTCGAATATGCTGCCGAACGTGAACCCGGCGTTCAGCTGGGTGCGGCTCGCGCAGCGCATTCCGGTGCGCGTCGCGCTCGACGAAGTGCCTGCCGACTTCCGCATGATCGCGGGCCGCACCGCGACGGTGTCGGTGCGCGATCTGTCGCCGGTCAGAAGGCAGCCGGTGTCGGGTGCGGTGGCGGCTTCGGCCGCGCCGGTGGCGCCCGGTTCGGCCGTGGCGGCCAGTTCCGCCGCGCCGGCCGCGGCTGCGTCGGGCGCGTCGCAATGAAACTCGCGCGCCCCTTATCCTCGCTGGCGCCGCGCCTGCCGCTGCGGCCATGGCTCCCGCTGTTGCCGCTATTGCCGCTCGCGGTCGCGCTGAACGGCTGCATCAACGTCGGCCCCGACTACACGCTGCCGAAGCAGGCGCTCGTCAACGCGCCGCTCGCCAAAGGCGCGCTCGAAGGCGCCGACCCCACCCTGACCTCGACCCTCAACACGCCGACGGTCTGGTGGAAGCTCTACGACGATCCGCTGCTGAACGGCCTCATCGACGAAGCGCTGAAGTCGAACACCGATCTGCGCGTCGCGGCCGCGAATCTCGCGCGCTCACGCGAGGCGCTCGGCGTCGCGCAGGCGCAGGGCGGCTTCTCGGGCAAGGCGTCGGCAGCGGTCGAACGCGCACAGGAATCGGCCGAGCAATACCTGCTCTTCGAGAAACTGCCGGTCGCCAACGAAGCCGACCTCGGCATCAGCATCTCGTACGAAATCGATCTGTTCGGCAAGCTGCGCCGCGGCGTCGAAGCGTCCGCGGCGGACACCGAAGCCGTCGAAGCCGCGGGCGACCTCGCGCGCATCACCGTGGTCGCCGACGTCGTGCGCTCGTACGTCGAGCAATGCTCGGCGGCCGAGGAGTTGCGCATCGCCCAGCAATCGCTCGCGTTGCAGAAGCAGCGCGTGGACGTGTCGCGCCGTCTGCGCGACGCGGGCCGCGGCAATCAGACCGAAGTCACGCGCGGTCAGACCCAGGTCGACAACCTCGCGGCCGATATCCCGCGCTACACGGCGCGCCGCAAGATCGCGCAATACCGGCTCGCGGCGCTGCTCGCGCGCGCGCCGTCCGATCTGCCGCCGGCCGTGCTCGCCTGCGATCGGCTGCCGCAACTCAGCCAGCCGATTCCGATCGGCGACGGCGCCGCGC
Source organism: Paraburkholderia sp. Ac-20336 (assembly GCF_017105025.1). Lineage (NCBI taxonomy): Bacteria > Pseudomonadati > Pseudomonadota > Betaproteobacteria > Burkholderiales > Burkholderiaceae > Paraburkholderia > Paraburkholderia sp. Ac-20336. The sequence continues at coordinate 7,575 of NZ_JAAGPS010000046.1, forward strand.
TGCTGCGCCGCCGCCCCGACGTGCACGAAGCCGAGCGTCAGCTCGCGGCCTCGACGGCACGTATCGGCGTGGCGACCGGGGCGCTTTATCCGAGCGTGAGCATCGGCGCATCGACGGGCTTCACGGGCATTCTCGAAGACATCGGTACCTCGCCGACCGGGCGCTGGGCTTTCGGTCCGCTGATTAGCTGGACCTTCCCGACAAACGGCGCGCGCGGCCGCATTCGCGAAGCCGAGGCATCGAGCCAGGTCGCGCTCGCGAAGTTCGACGGTGTGGTGCTGAACGCGCTGCGCGAAACCGAGACCAATCTCGCGACCTACGCCTCCGACTACGCGCGCGCCGATTCGCTGCGCGCGGCGCTGAAGTCGGCCGCGCAATCGGCGGATGAAACGCACCGGCTGTATCTCGCGGGCCGCGAGTCGTTCATCTCCGATCTCGACGCGACGCGCACGCTGACGGCGGCGAAGTCGCAACTCGCGGGCGCCGAGGGCCAGGTGGCAGTCGATCAGGTCAATCTGTTCCTGTCGCTGGGCGGTGGCTGGGAGGTCGGCGGGCAGAGCACGCCGGGCGAAACGCCGGCGCAGCTGAAGGCGACGCCTGTCGCGGCGAAGGCGGCGGCCATGCCGGCGACGACAACCTCGGCGGGCAAGGCACCCTGAATACCGGACACCGCGATTCGCTACGCGGTCACGTCATGTCGGCATGCCTGCAAGGCGCGGCGACGCTTGGGGGATGCATCGGCATCTTCACGGTGATCATCGCCATCGTGGAGGAGGTTCGGTTCGCCAGTTGAGTGAGGCGGGTGCGGTGCGGCTTGTCCCGCCCTACCCCATCCGCCGCGCCGCCAGATGAATCGCCGCCCGCACCCGCGGATACGTGCCGCAACGGCACACCACCGGCGTCATCGCCGCATCGATATCCGCATTGCACGACGCGCGCGCACCCCGGATAGCCAAGCCGCAGCAGAACTTGCTGCCCGCCATGCCGAGGTCGCAACACAGCACCCATAGCAACGACATCTCGTCGACACAGCGCCCCTCACTGTCTGTCCATTGATATTCGGCATTGCCACGCGGCTCTCCCGAGCTTCAAAATTTCAGGATTTCTGACAATTTCAGCAACTAGCGGATCGCGCTCTCCAGCACAGACTTGCGTCGCACCGTTACGCGGCGGAAATCACAAGGGCGTGGCTTCTCAACGCATTTCAGGGATTACCGAATCTATTCGCGGTACAGATATCCCCGGTCAATTCTCGGCATCGTGCCGTTGCGTTTCATCGAGAAATGGAAAACGATCGCAGGCCATACATTCGATGAAGCTACCGCTTGCCTCAGGAGCACACACCTGAATTCATGCGATCGGCCGATACGTCTGCCTGCGCCCTATCCACCACCGGAGAGAACCGATGTACACGCCGCAACAGGTCCGCACACTTGCCCTCACGGGCAAGGTCCTACCCGTGTGGAACGGTGAGCCCGTGGTGTTTCCGGTGAGCCTGCAAGGCATCGAAAAGCTGGGCAAGCTCTACGAATACTCGGTGAAACTGAAGACTCGCGATACGCCGACACTGCGCGCTACCGCGGCACGCGCGATGATTAGACCCGACGAACTCGTGGGCCGCGAAGTCAGCGTGTCGATCCAGTTCGATGGCAAAGGGACTTTCGTTGCGGGCCTGCCGGGCGAGAGCGGTCTCTCGAATAAGGGAGCCGGCTTGCGCGAGATCACCGGCCTCATCACGGACATGGCACTCGCCGGAGAGGACCCGCGTCATGCCTACTACCGCATGACGATACGTCCATGGCTGTGGCTCGCGACACTGAACCGCGACAGCCGCATTTTCAGGAACATGAATATCGCCGAGATCACGAGACAGGTGCTCGATGCCTATCCGTATCCGGTCGATTATCGCCTTGGCGCGCCGGGACTGGCCCAAGGCTGGCCGAAACGCGACTACGTGCGGCAGATGTGGGAGAGCGATTTCGCGTTCCTGCGCCGGATATGGCGCGAATGGGGCATCACGTTTTTCATGGAAGGGCCGACGCTGGTCCTGTGTGATTCGCCCGGCAGTTATCACGCGCATCACAACATGTACGACACGATCCGGTATCAGGCACCCGACGGCGCACGCATCGACGAGGAGCATATCCACAGGTTCGAGGTCTCGCGCGCGCTGACGGCGGGCACCGTTACCCTCACCGACTACGATCCGACGCGCCTCGGCCGAATCCTGCTGTCCGATCCGTTGAACCGCTACGACAACCTGCCTTATGCCGACACCGAGCAGTACGACTGGGGCGACTATTCGCAACCGCTGGCGGGTTCGGGCGGACTGTCGGGAACGCCGAACGACATCGAGGACGAGGCTCGCTACCTGGCGAACGTGCGCGCCGATGCACTGCGTGTGCGCAGTCTCACGGCCCAGGGCCGGGGCAACCTGCGCGGTCTGGCTATCGGGCATACCTTCCACCTCGAAGGCCATCCGGATCAGACCGCCAATGCCGAATACCTCGTGAGCGCCCTGACGCTCGATATCCGCGACAACGACGAGGCCAGCGGCAACGAAAACCCCTACCGGTGTATCACCCGGTTCGAACTGCACCCGGCCAACCGTTTCTACCGCAACCGGCTGAAGAAGAAGCCTCAATGCGGCACGGAAACGGCGATCGTCACCGGACCGACAAACTATGCGATCTGGCCGGACGCTCATGCGCGGGTGAAGGTCCGCTTCGTCTGGGACCGGCTCAGCGAGCGCAACAGCATGGCGAGCTGCTGGGTGCGCGCGGTGTCGCCCTGGCAGGGCATGGAGTACGGGTTTGCCGCGCTGCCGCGTGTGGGTCAGGAGGTCGCCATCAGTTACCACGAAGGCGACCCGGACAAGCCCTATATATCCGGCCGCATGGTGAACCGCACGCAGCTGCCGCCATGGGAACTGCCGAAGAACCAGGCGCTGACGGGCTGGCGCAGCCGGGACCTCGAAGGCCTCGGGGCCAACAGCGTCGTGACCGACGACACGCCCGGCAAACTCCAGGTGCAGGTGACGAGCGATCATGCGAACTCGCGGCTGGTACTCGGCAGCAATACGCGCATCGATGGCAACAGCGGACGGGCCCAGGCACGCGGCGAAGGGTTCGAACTGGCGACTGAAGCGCATGGCGTGGCACGCGCCAATCGCGGCATGCTCATTACGACCGAGACACGTGTGGGCGCGGACGCACCCATGAAGGACATGGGCGAAACGGTGCAGCGTCTGCGGCAGGCGCGCGAGCAGCATGAGGACATGGCGCGATTGGCGCAACGACACAAGGCGCAGGACGCGCAGATGAACCCGTGCGATGTGACCGCCGGCATGAAGGCGCGGAACGACGCGATCAGAGGTGGCGCAAAAAGCGCGGCCTACCCGTCGCCGGAAATGACGCGGCCGGACCTCGTACTCGCGAGCGCGTCGGGTCTCGCCGCAACGGCCGCCGACAGCACGCATCTGGCAAGCCAGAACGATCATGCCGTCACGGCGGGGCGCGACGTCAGCATCGTGTCGGGCCGTTCGCTATTTGCGTCGGTGCGCGGCGCCATTTCGTTCGTGGCGGCGCAATTCGGCATCCGGCTGTTTGCGGCAAAGGGCAAGGTCGAGATTCAGGCACAGAACGACCAGATGGCGCTCGCCGCGCTGAAAGACCTCATCATCACCAGCACCGACGGAAAGATCGTCATCGAGGCGGCGAGGGAAATCTGGATCGGCTCGCGCGGCTCGTACATCCAGATCAACGGCAGCGGCATCACAAACGGCACGACAGGCACGATTCTCGAAAAGTGCGCGAGGTGGAGCAAGACGGGGCCCGACTCCATACCGCGGCCACTCGAGACTTTCAGGCCCGACTATCAGGCGCGGTACGTCCTGCTCGATCAGAAAAGCGGCTTGCCCATGGTTCGGCATCCTTACCGGTTGTATCTGCCGACCGGGAGAGCGCTCAGTGGCATGACGAGCGACAAGGGAGAAACGATGCCCGCATTCGCGCCGGCATCGCAATCGGTGCAACTGCGGGTCAATACCGCGAGGCAGCAGTCCAGAGTCGAGTCGTGGCACCTCGCGGGTGGCGGGACGGAGGTTTTTTCTGACCACATTACTGAATGAAACAGCCGGACAGGAGACCATGAAGTTATGGCAGCACAGATGATTCCCGTTGACACAACCATGACCATTCGGGAGGACATACCCAAATACGTCCGTCTTCCGCATCAGGCGATGGGTTACCTCGAAGAAAAAATCCGCTCGGCGATGTGGTGGCCCGAGGTACTCCGGGTACAGAGGTCGGATGGCCTGGTGGGAACGAGCCTGCTCAAGCAGATTGCAATGAGCGCGGCGATTCGCGCGGATGAGAGGAAGCATGAGTTCTGCTGGCGGTATAAGGCCGAGGTGTCGTTTGATATGCGGCCGTGGATCACAAATGAATATCCGCCCATACCTTTCCTCAGTCAGACCGATGGGGACATCCCCGGGCGCCGTCACAGCCAGAACCCGTTTCCGTTGTCCGGCAGCCTTGCAGGCGAAGTCCGCCGCCCGGACGTGGTGATCGTCGAGAACGAGGGCAACCGGTGGCCGGGTCGCGGAGCGGTCGATCACGACGGGATGGCGCAGTGGCCAAACCTGCTGAGGCTCGTCGAGGTCAAGTTTCCGGGAGACACCTGGGGAAAGGGACAGGAAGAAGACTATGTAGGGATAGCCGGCGATAACCACCACATGACTGTGCTGAAGGTCTCGGGCGGTGAGGAGCATGCGAAAGAGCTGGTCGAGGCGGCCATTGCCGCCGGGTTCCTCGGCAAGGTCGCCGGCAGGCTGCTGCTGCGCGCCCGGCTCCGCTCGAAGATCCCCGTCCCGCAAGCCGCATGGTTCGAGCCGTGGAGCGCGCTGGAGGGCGCAGCCGGTTCGGCCGCGAGCGGTGTGGCGGCGCTGTGGGATACGGCGGCACAAGGGGTCCGCGAGCTTTCTGCCGACACCCAGGCCTGGCTGCGTCAGAGCGCGCAGTGGCTGTTCGAGCAGGGCCGGTGGATAACGGAAGCGAGTGCCGCTGGCCATGACCATGAATGGCACTACCTCGACGACACAAACCAGGCCGTGTCGCGCTACACCACTGCTGAACTCAAGGCCGCATGGCAGCAGATCAGACAGCAGACCGACCTGACCGTCCAGCAACTGCGGCAGATCGACTGGGGACAGGTGTGCATCACCATGTCCGGGGGGATGGCCGTGGTTGTCCTCGTCATCGATGGGGTTCTCGTTCCCGTCGTGCTGACGCAGGCTCTGGTCGGCGCGCTGGCCGCGCTGGTGGCGATCACCGCGACAGCGGGCGACGCGGCGCTGATGGCGGCACTGACCAGCCCACCCAATTTTTCTTTTACTTCAAATGGATCACATGATGAATTCTTCCCATAAAAAAACGGTGCTGACACCGGCGGAAGCCTTCAGCCGCTATGGCGAGGAACTATGTCAGCACGACAACCGGGGCGGCGGGCTGGTGATCTTCCCCGGCGTGATCGGCACGGTGTTCTTTGAACGCGGCTCGAAGCCCGATGTACGCCGGGGACTGCTCGCCTGCTTCGACCGTTTCGAGCAACTGTTTGGCCCTTACCTGAAAAGCGGCAGGAATGGCGAGGACGGCCGCTTCAGCCGGAAGACACCACGCGGGGTCGAGGCGATCCGCCAGGCAATTCTGGAAGTCCCGCCAGCGGTCAAGCTGGAAGTCGTACGCTCCAGCGCGATCGACGAGGATAGCGCCGCAGCCTATCAGATCGAGACACTGACCAACCGGGCCATGGCGTCGGACTACAAGATTCCGGGCGGAGCCATCGTGCAAAAAGGACGGGACCGGGGTCTGTCGCATATGAAATTCTGGATGCCGATGGATTTCGTGAACACACCCGAAGGTGTCCGGAGCTACGAAGCGTTCCTGCGCTTCGTCTGCGAACAACTGCCGGTACGGGGCGGCTACGGCGGACTCTCATCCATCCTGCCGTACAGTTTCCACGAGTACATGCCGCAGGAATGGGCGCTTGCGCAACGGTTCAGCGGACTGGAAATCGACAGCTACGCGTTCATACAAGATATGGAATACAACACCATGTCGTATGCAGGCGAGTCAGCGGAACGCCCGACGGAGATTTACGACGACCTTCCTCCCGGTGCAAAAGTGAAGCGTTACGGGTTCATCAAGGGCGTGAACTGGTACACCCTCATTGGCGACCTGTTTGTCGACCGCCTCGGCGGGGAAGCCGCCGTGCGAGCCCAACTGGCACGGCCTGACATTGGCATCGAGCGGGTCGGCCACTGCCTGCTGATCCGCGCGGGCGACTTCCCCCGCCTCGGCGCGCCTGAGGAGGGACTTCCCGAACCCTACGTGTTCGTCAATCGCGTGCTACGCGTACTGCGTAATCCCGCGCCTCCCTCGCTGCACACCAACGTGCCGGGCGCCGACCATGCCGACCCCGACGGCACCCGGCGATGGGAAGCCCGCTTTGATCTGCCCGGTGCGCCTCCCTTGCCGCGCACGCCTGAAATCGTCCCGCCGAAGAGAAACTGACCCAGCAAACTGATCCAGGACAACGACATGGATTTTATTCGGCTCGGCGACACCACCGACCACGGCGGCAAAGTCGTCACCGCCTCGACAACGGCGGACTACGACGGCATAGCACTCGCGCGCAAGGGCGACCTGATCGAGTGTCCGCTACACCCGCAGATTCAGCCTAACGTCATCATCGAGGGCGACGACACGATGATCGATAACGGCGTGCCGCTTGCTCGCGCCGGTCATCGTGGAACATGCGGCTGCCGCCTGATTTCGAGCGTGCGGTGACGTGGCGATCATTCTGGCGTCGTGCCGAATCCGTGCGATGCGCCCTACCCCATCCGCCGCGCCGCCAGATGAATCGCCGCACGCACCCGCGGATACGTGCCGCAACGGCACACCACCGGCGTCATCGCCGCATCGATATCCGCATCGTTCGGATTCGGCTTGTGCTTGAGCAGCGCGCAGGCCGCCATCAGTTGCGCGCTCTGGCAATAGCCGCATTGCACGACGTCGAGTTCGAGCCATGCCGCCTTCAACGCCTGCGCCTCGCGTCCCTGAAGGCCTTCGATCGTCGTGATCTTCTGCGTGTGCAGGCTCGACATCGGGGTCTGACAGGCGAAGCACGCGGCATCGTCGAGATTGATCGTGCAGGCGCCGCAGATGCCCACGCCGCAGCCGAACTTCGTGCCCGTCATGCCGAGGTCGCAGCGCAGCACCCAGAGCAACGGCATGTCCGGCTCGGCCTCGACCTTCACCGCGCGTCCGTTGATATTCAGTATTGCCATGTTGTTCTCCCGAATCGCGAAACCAGGGCCGAGCCCGATCGAACCCACGCTTACGCGAGCTTCAGCGGCAACGTGCGCAAACGCTGCCCGGTCAGCGCGAACACCGCGTTGGCCACCGCCGGCGCAACCGGCGGCACGGCCGGCTCGCCGACGCCCTGTGGATGCAGCTGGCTCGGCATGATGTCGGTTTCGATCGCCGGACACACGTTCATTCGCACGACCGGAAAGTCCACGAAATTCTTCTGCTGCACCTGGCCGTCGACGATCGTGATCTCGTTCTGCAACGCGCTCGACAAACCGAACACAATGCCGCCTTCCATCTGCTGACGGATCAGGTTCGGATTCACCGGCAAGCCGCAATCGATCACGCACACCACGCGATGCACGCGAATCTGCTTCTGCGGTCCGATCGACACCTCGGCAACCTGCGCGACGACGCTGCCGAACGCCTCGTGCAGCGCAATGCCGCGCGCACGGCGCGCGCCGTCGTTAGCAGGCTCAAGCGGATGCCCCCAGCCCGACAGCACCCCGACACGCTTGAGCACCGCAAGATGCCGCGGATGCTGCGCGAGCAGCGCCGCGCGAAATTCGAGCGGGTCCTGCTTCGCCGCCACAGCGGCTTCGTCGGTGAAGCTCTCGGTAAAGAACGCCTGGTGCGAATGGCCGACCGAGCGCCAAAAGCCGACCGGCACCGGCAATTCGACGATCTCGTGCGACACGCGCGCGGCCGGCCACTCGTACGGCTGATCGAATGCGCCTTCGCAAGTGGTCTTGTCGATCGGAATGCGCGGCACGCCGTAGTAGCGCGCAAGCGCTTCCGGCACGATCGCCTGCCCCGCCGATTTCGCGTGCCACGCAACGAGTTTGCCGTCGCCGTCGAAGCCGGCCCGAAGCCGCGCCGCGCAGGCGGGTCGATAAAAGTCGTGCGTGAAATCCTGCGCGCGCGACCAGATCGTTTGCACCGGACGGCCCTCGGCTTCGCGCGCAATGACCGCGGCCTGCGCGATGAAATCGAGTTCGAGCCGCCGCCCGAACGCGCCGCCCAACAACTGCGGTTGCACGTCGACGAACCCGGCATCGATGCCAAGCGCCCGCGCGACGTGCTGCCGCGCGAGCCCCGGCATCTGCGTCGAGACCCACACGGTCGCCGCGCCATGTGCGACCCGCACCGTGCAGTTCAGCGGCTCGACTGCGCCATGCGCGAGATACGGCACGTGGTACACGGCGTCGATCGTACGCGCCGCGCGGCTCATCGCGTTGTCGAGGTTGCCGCGCTGGAAGTACACATGGCCGTCGGCACCATCGAGCGCGTCCAGCAGATGGCGATCGATCTCCGCGCTCGACACCTTCGCAGCCGCGCCGTCCTGCCAGTCCACCTTGAGCGCGGCGACCGCATTCATCGCGCGATACGGGTTGTCCGCGATCACGGCCACGCCGCCGGTGCCGCCCGCATACGGCGCGACCGCGAACGCCTTGACGAAGCCCGGCATGGTCCGCACGGGTGTTGCGTCGAACCGCGCGACGGTGCCGCCGAGCGTCGGGCACATCACGACGCTCGCGTACAGCAAGCCGCTCGGCAATACGTCGATGCCGAAACGCGCGCTGCCGTCGATTTTCGACGCGGCCTCGATGCGCCGCACGGGCTGGCCGATCAGCCTGAAATCGGCGGGCTGCTTCAAGTCGACCTTGCGCGGCAACGGCTGCCGCGCCGCCAGCGTCGCCAATGCGCCGAAGCTCGCCTTCCGGCCCGACCCGTGCAGCACGTAGCCCTTTTCCACGCGGCATTCGCCGGGCGCCACCTGCCACTGTTCGGCCGCCGCGCCGATCAGCATCGCGCGCGCCGATGCGCCGGCTTCGCGCATCGGTGTCCACAGATCGTTCATGCTCGACGAGCCGCCCGTCATCATCGTGCCGAATTCGCGCACCGCCTTGCTCGTGATCCACACGACGCCGCGCTTGACGAGGCTATCGTCGTCAGGCCGAAACGGCAGGTCGTCGACAATGCTCTGCACAGCGTTGTAGATCCGGTCGATCGGCGCGGCTTCGACGCTGACCCGCGACCAGTCCGCGTCGAGTTCCTCGGCAAGCAGCATCGCGAGGCCGGTGTGGATGCCCTGGCCCATTTCGCTCTTGCCCATCATGATCGTCACGCTGTCGTCGGCGGCGATCTTGACCCAGCCGTTGAGCGCGACCTGCGAGCCTTGCACCGGCAATGGCGCCGACGTCGTCAGGCGCTGCCGCGGCGGCAGCACGCCCCAGCCGAGCAGCAGACCGCCCAACGCGCTGGCGCCGCCGAGCAGGAAGGTTCTGCGCGTTAACATGGCATGGCTCGATGGCATGGCTCGACCGGCTGGCACGATGACGGGAAAGCGGCGCAAGCGCGCAGACGCCCGACTCCGCTCGCGCCGTTGTTTGCGAATAGTAATAAGACGAACCGGCCGGCGGGAGACTTAAATGCGCGCACGCGGCTCGGGTGGCCGTGCGGTATGGGCGTGCAAGGAATGCGGGCGGCGGGGGAAAATCGTGGGGTGCTTCATTAACTGCGCGCGGCTAGTGCCTGGGCGCTGTACGAAGTTTCATGTCACAGCGTGCCGCGCGGTGTGCCGCAAGGTATGCCGCGCAGTGCGCCGGTTCCGCCGGCACACCATGCGCGTTGTTGCAACTCAAGCTCATCAACGGCGATTCGAACCCGACACCACATCGATCCACACGGCCAGCACGAGAATGCCGCCCTTCACGATCATCTGCCAGTACGCGTCGACGTCGAGCATCGACATGCCGTTATCGAGGCTCGCCATCACGAGCGCGCCGATCAGCGCGCCGTACACGGTGCCGGAGCCGCCGCGCATCGAGGTGCCGCCGATGAAGCACGCGGCGATCGCATCGAGCTCGCCCATCGTGCCCGCCGACGGCGAGCCGGCCGCGAGCCGCGCCGTGTTGACAATGCCCGCGAACGCGCACATGAGCCCCATCAGCGCGAAGATCGCGAGCTTCACGCGGTCGGTGTTGACGCCGGACAGCCGCGTCGCTTCGAGGTTCGAACCGACCGCGTAGATGCGGCGGCCGAACACGGTCTGCGTGGCGATCCACGTGAAGATGCCGAGCAGCGCGAGCAGCAGCAGCACGGGCACCGGAATGCCGCCGTAGCGGTCGAGCGTGGCCACGAAGCCCGCCAGTATCGCGCCCGCGCCGACCACCTTCGCGACGTCCTGCCAGAACGGCACGACCCGCAACTGATAACGCTGGCGGTTCGCGCGCTGCCGTATCGTCAGGAAGGCGAGCAGCACGAACATGACGATCGCGAGCGTGTCGCCCGCGAGCCGCGGCAGATAGCCTTGGCCGACGAATACGAAGCTATCCGAAACCGGTGCGATGGTCGAGCCGCCCGTGACGCCGAGCAGAATGCCGCGATACGCGAGCATGCCGCCAAGCCCGACGATAAACGACGGCACGCGCCGGTACGTCGACCACCATCCGTTGAACACGCCGACCGCCACGCCGAGCAGCACCACCACGGGAATCGTCACGCCGATCGGCCAGTGACGGTTCACGTCGAGAATCGCCGCGACGCCGCCGAGCAGGCCGAGCAGCGAGCCGACCGACAGATCGATCTCGCCGGCGATGATGACGAACACCATGCCGCAGGCGAGCATGCCGGTAATCGACATCTGCCGCAGCAGGTTCGATATATTGCGCGGCGTGACGAACGCGCCGTGCGTGAGCACCGAGAAGAACGTCCAGATCACCGCGACGGCAATCAGCAAGGCGAGAATCTTGTAGCGCGCGAACAGTTGCTGAATGCGCTGCGCGCCGCCGAATCCGCCTCGCGGCACGGCATGGTCGGTGCGTTGGGAAGTCACGTCGGGCGTCATGCGGCACTCGCTGCGGTTAAGTTCGAAGAGGGATGCACGGGACGGATCGCGGCGCCGAGTATGTCTTCCTGCGTGAGACCGTCGTTGACGAAGTCGCCACGCAATTCGCCTTCGCCGATCACGAGCACGCGGTCGCTCAGGCCGAGTACTTCCGGCAATTCGGACGACACCATGATGATCGACATGCCGCGCTGCGCCAGTTGAAAGATCAGCTTGTAGATTTCGTATTTCGCGCCGACGTCGACGCCGCGCGTCGGTTCGTCGAGGATCAGCACTTTCGGATCGGTCAGCAGCATGCGCGTGAGCACCGCCTTCTGCTGATTGCCGCCCGAGAGGCTCGCAATCGACAGCATCGGATTCGCCGCGCGCACCGAAAGCCGCCTCATTTCCGTATTGATCGTGTCGAGTTCGGCGGCGGAATCGATGCGCCCGCCCGATGCGAAACGCTGCAACACCGCGAGCGTGATGTTATGGCCGACGCTCAAGCCCGGCACGATGCCGTGACGCTTGCGATCCTCGGGCACCATCGCGATGCCGGCGCGAATCGCGTCGATCGGCGCGCGAATCTTCAAAGGCTTGCCGTCGAGCATGACGCTCGCTTCGCTCCCGCCCGCGTACGCGCCGAAGATCGCCTGCATCAGTTCGGTGCGGCCCGCGCCGACGAGTCCCGCGACGCCGAGAATCTCGCCGCGCCGCAACGAGAACGACACATCGTCCACACGCTTGCGGCGCGGATTCGTCACGTCGAAGCAGGTCACGTGGCGCGCTTCGAACACCATCTCGCCGATCGGATGCGGCTCGCGCGGAAACAGGTTTCTGATCTCGCGGCCCACCATCAGCGAGATGATGCGGTCGGTCGTCAGCGCGTGCATCGGCTCGGTCGCGACATGACGGCCGTCGCGAATCACGCTGATCGTGTCGCAAACCGCCGCGACTTCGTCGAGCTTGTGCGAGATGTACACGCAGGCAATGCCGCGCCGCTTCAGATCGCGCACGATGTCGAGCAGAATCGCGATCTCGGCGGCAGTCAGCGACGACGACGGTTCATCGAGAATCAGCAGCTTCGCGCGCTTGTTGAGCGCCTTCGCGATTTCGATCAGCTGCTGATGGCCGCCGCCGTAGTTCATCACCGGCTGCGCGGCATTGATGCCGCTAATGCCGAGTTCGCGCAACAGTTCGTCGGCGCGCTGATACATCGCCGCGTAGTTCATGCGGCCGCCGGGCAGCGTGATTTCATTGCCGAGAAAAATGTTCTCCGCGACCGAGAGCTCCGGCACCAGCATCAGCTCCTGGTGAATGATGATGATGCCCGCGCGCTCGGTGTCGCGAATGCTCGTGGCCTTCAGCGGCTCGCCTTCCCAGCGTATTTCGCCATCCCAGGTACCGTGCGGATAGACGCCGGAAAGCACTTTCATCAGCGTCGACTTGCCCGCGCCGTTCTCGCCGCACAGGCCCACGCATTCGCCCGGCGAGACGGTCAGGTCGATGCCGTCGAGCGCCTTCACGCCGGAAAAAGCTTTGACGATGCCGCGCATCGTCAGAAGAGGTTGCGTCATTCGCTATGCCTCGCTGCAAGGTGGGCGGGCGGCCACGCTCGCGGGCACCGTGGCCCGCGAAGCGTGGCGCTCACGCCGCGCCCGTCTTCCGTCCCCGTCTTCCGCCTTATTGGCTCGCGAGCTGCGCCTGCGTGTAGAAGCCGTCTTTCACGACGATGTCGAGGTTGGCCTTGGTCAGCTTGGTCGGCTGCAACAGCACCGTATCGACCTTCTTCTTGCCGTTGTCGTATTGCGCATTGAAGCCCGGCTTCTCGCCCTTCGCAAGCGCCACCGACAGCTTCGCCGCTTCGCTCGCGATCAGCTTGAGCGGCTTGTAGACCGTCATCGTCTGCGTGCCGGCCGCCACGCGCTTGACGGCCGCGAGGTCGGCGTCCTGGCCCGAGATCGGTACCTTGCCCGCGAGGCCCTGCGCGGCGAGCGCCTGGATCGCGCCGCCGGCGGTGCCGTCGTTCGAGGCGACGACGGCGTCGATCTTGTTGTTGTTCGCGGTCAGCGCGTCTTCCATGATGCGCAGCGCCGTCGATGCGCTCCACTCCGGCACCCACTGCTGGCCGACCACCTTGATGTCGCCCTTGTCGATCGCCGGTTGCAGCACCTTCAGTTGTCCCTGGCGCAGCATCTTCGCGTTGTTGTCGGTCGGCGCGCCGCCAAGCAGGAAGTAGTTGCCCTTCGGCCGCACGTCATAAACACCCTGGGCCTGCATTTCGCCGACCTTCTCGTTGTCGAACGAGATATAGGCGTCGATGTCGGCATCGAGAATCAGGCGGTCATACGACACGACCTTGATGCCGGCCTTCTTCGCTTCGGCGACCACGTTGCCGAGCGTCTTCGAGTTGAACGGCACGATCACGATTACGTCGACACCACGCGAAATGAGGTTTTCGATCTGCGAGATCTGCCGCTCCTCGCTCGCGTCGGCCGACTGCACCGACACTTTCGCGCCGAGCTTTTCCGCCGCGGCGACGAAATAGTCGCGATCGCGCGACCAGCGCTCGACGCGCAGATCGTCGATACAGAAGCCGATTTCCGGATGATCCTTGCTCGCATGCGCGAGCGGTGCGGCAAGCGACAGGCTGGCGAGCACCGCTCCACATAGGAGCGAACTCAGTACGTGACGACGCATTGCGAATTTCATTTCTGTCTCCTTGTTGTGATAACCGGAATACCGGATGGGTCGGCCTGCGCTGCGAGCCGCAGAACCGAATCAACGACAACCCACAGCTTCCTGTTTCGCGCGATCGGCGTGGCCGCGCGATCTTTGTGTAAGGCTTTTTCCGATGCTTCATAAAGTGCTTCTTGCCGCGCGTTCCGCTGTGCCGCTTACGTTCTTCAACGTCCGCTATAGATCGCCTGATTGACGATGTTTTCCATGCGCTCCTGCTGTCCGCTCGCGTGTTGCGGGTTCAGATCGCGCGCCAGCGTATCCGTTGCGAGCGTCGCCAGCGAATGGTCGCCGGACAGGATCTTGCGGCCGAACTCCGTGTCCCAGCCGGCATAACGCTGGCGCTTGAACTGTTCGAGGAGATCGTTTTCGATCAGCACCGCCGCGCGTTCGAGGCCGAGCGCGAGGTTGTCGATCGCGCCGATATGGCCGTGAAACAGGTCTGCCGCATCGACGCTCTGCCGGCGCACCTTCGAGTCGAAGTTCATGCCGCCGGTCGTGAAGCCGCCGTGACGCAGAATCTCGTAGAACGCGAGCGTCAGTTCCTCGACGCTATTAGGGAATTGATCGGTATCCCAACCATTTTGCGGATCGCCGCGATTCGCATCGACGCTGCCGAAAATGCCGAGCGCAAACGCCGTCGCAATCTCGTGATGGAACGAGTGCCCCGCGAGCGTCGCGTGATTCGCCTCGATGTTCACGCGAATTTCCTTGTCGAGCCCGTATTGCAGCAGGAAGCCGTGTACGGTCGCGACGTCGTAGTCGTATTGATGCTTGGTCGGCTCCTGCGGCTTCGGCTCGATCAGCAGCGCGCCCTTGAAGCCGATCTTGTGCTTGTGATCGACCACCATGTGCAGGAAACGCGCAAGCTGCGCGCGTTCGCGCACGAGGTCGGTATTGAGCAGCGTGTCGTAGCCCTCGCGGCCGCCCCACAATACGTAGTTTTCGCCGCCGAGGCGCTGCGTCGCGTCGAGCGCGTGACGCACCTGGGTCGCGGCGAAGGCGAAGATTTCCGGATTCGGACTGGTTGCCGCGCCCCCCGCATAGCGCGGATGCGAGAACAGGTTCGCGGTGCCCCACAGCAGCCTGATGCCGGTGTCCTGCTGCTTGCGCGCGAGGTAGTCGGACACGCGCAGGAAGTTCTCGCTATAGTCCTTGACGCTCGTGCCTTCGGGCGCGACGTCGGTATCGTGGAACGTGTAGTACGGCGTGCCGAGCTTCGAGAAGAACTCGAATGCGGCATCGGCTTTCTGCAGGGCCCGCTCCATCGCGTCGCCGGGCTGCTGCCATGGACGATGGAACGTGCCCTGGCCGAAGATATCGACGCCGGGCCACACGAACGTATGCCAGTAGCATACGGCGATGCGCAGATGTTCTTCGAGCGTCTTGCCGAGCACTTTCCTGTTTCTGTCGTAGTGACGGTACGCAAGCGGATTATCCGCGTGCGGACCTTCATAACGGATCTCGGGAATGTGTTCGAAGTAAGGCATCTGCGTCTCCTTGTTGTGCCGCATCGCAACCCGCGCGACGGCGCCGCGCCGGTCGACAAAGTGACGCCATGCTGCCGCTTGCACGATATGTCGGCAATTGCGAAATTGCGCAGCACGCTTGATGTTTCTTACCGCCCGCGCGTTTGTTGATTACCGCGGCGCGATTCGGGGCCTAGAATAACCGGACGCTTAAAAAACGGGGCGGCCCGCCGGCGCCCGCTCGACTACACAGGAGACAAAGGCGCCGTGGCCATTCGAGCCCTACGCCGCTTACCGTCATGACCCGCCCGCAAGCCCCCCAGACGACCCATCGGATCGCGCTGCTGTTCAACGCGAACAAGGTCTACGACCGCGAGATCATCACCGGCATCGGCAACTACCTGCTGTCGACGCGGGTCGCGTGGGACCTGTTCCTCGAAGAAGACTTTCGCTGCCGGCTCGCGGGCATCGAGCGCTTCGACGGCGACGGCATCATCGCGGATTTCGACGACCCCGCCGTGTACGAAGCGCTGCGCGGCTGTCCGTTGCCGGTGGTCGCGGTGGGCTCCTCGTACGAAGACCCGGAGCAGTATCCCCCGGACTTACCCTATATCGCGACCGACAACAGCAAGCTCGTATCGCTCGCGTACACGCATCTGATCGGCGCCGGGCTCGAAAACTTCGCGCTCTACAGCCTGCCGCAGGCGCAGGAAAACCGCTGGGCGCAGCAGCGCGAACTCGCGTTCGCCCATTTGCGCAGCACGGACGGACACGGCACCGCGCAGATCGGCAGCGAGATCTATCGCGGCCTGTCGACAAGCGCGCCGTCATGGAACCAGGCGACCGAACAGCTCACGACGTGGCTGCGGCAATTGCCGAAGCCGGTCGGCATCATCGCCGTGACCGATGCGCGGGCGCGCCATCTGTTGCAGGCCTGCCTGATCGCGGGCATTCCGGTGCCCGAGGAAGTCGCGATCATCGGCATCGACAACGATCCTCTCACGCGTACGCTCACGCGCATTCCGCTTTCTTCGGTGATTCAGGGCACCGAGGAAATGGGTCGCACCGCCGCGCACATCCTGCATCAGATGCTGCACGGCGCGCGTTTTCCGGGGCGCCGCATTCTCGTGCCGCCGGTCGGCATCAACGTGCTCGAATCGACGCGGCATCAGCCGCTCGCGAGCCCCTACGTAATGCGCGCGCGGCACTTCATTCGCCAGTACGCGTGCCAGGGCATTCGCACCGAACAGGTAGCCGACTATGTGGGCGTGTCGCGTTCGTCGCTCGAAGAGTACTTCCGGCGCGAACGGCAATGCACCGTGCACCAGGAAATCCTGCGCCACAAGCTCGACGTTGCGAAGTCGCTGCTCGCGAAACGCGACGCATCGAGCGCGGAGGTCGCGATTCGCTGCGGCTTTACGTCGCTGCAATACATGTACGCGGTATTCCGGCGCGAACTCGGCTGCACGCCGCGCGAATACCAGGAGCGCGCGAGTTCGAAGCCGGAGCAAACGGCGGGCTGAGCGCTTTTTATTTTTTCTTTGCACCGACCACATGATCAGCATCGCACAACTTTCTTCCGAGCCGTGGGGCACGCTGCACGGCGGCGATCGCGTCCGGCTCTATACGCTGCGCAACGCGCACGGCATGAAGGTCGCCATCAGCGACCTCGGCGCGACGCTGGTCTCCTGGCATGCGCCGGATCGCGCGGGACGTCTCGGCGATATTCTGCTCGGCCACGACACGCCCGCCGAATACGTCGCGGCAACGACCTATATGGGCGGACTGATCGGTCGCTGGGCCAACCGTATTGCCGGCGCGCGCTTCATGCTCGACGACATCGAGTACACGCTCGACCGCAATGAAGGCACGAACCTGCTGCACGGCGGCACGGTCGGTTTTCATCGCGCGCTGTGGGACGTGAGCGAGGACGACGGCGCGTTGCTGATGCGCCTCGAATCGCCCGAAGGCGACGCCGGGTTTCCGGGCAACGTGACCGTGCAGGTGCGCTATTCGCTCGACGACGACGGCACGCTGACGATCGAATACGAAGCGATCACCGACGCGGCGACACCGCTCAATCTGACGAGTCATCCGTACTTCAATCTGACGGGGCGCGCGGGCACCGATATTCGAGGGCATGTACTGTCGATCGACGCCGAACGTTTTTTCGAAGTCGACGCGACGATGATTCCGTGCAAGCTCGCCGACGTCGCGGGCAATGCATTCGACTTCCGGCAGAGCGCGCCGCTCGGCGCGCGGCTCGACTGGCCGCATGCGCAACTTGCGCGAGCGGGCGGCTTCGATCATTGCTATGTGCTGCGCGATGAGGACGAAAGCGGCGCGAATGGCGCGAATGGCGTGAACGGCTCGAATGAAAGCACGCCGCCGCGAGTGCGCGAGGTTGCATGCGCATACGATCCGGGCAGCGGACGCGAGCTGACCGTATCGACCGATCAGCCCGGCTTGCAGTTCTATACCGGCAATGCACTGAACGGCAACGGCGGCCGCGGCGGAGTGCGTTATCAACGGCATGCGGGTTTGTGCCTCGAAGCCTGCGGCTTTCCGAACCAGGTCAATATGACCGGACAGGATCAGGCGATCGTGCGGCCCGGTGACACTTACCGGCAAATCACCGCTTATCGTGTCGACGTGCGCAAGGGCGCTTGAGCGAATGTCCCGCTAATTTCCGCGTTTCTCTTACGAACGGCACCACGCCCCCATTACAACGCGCCGACTTGTTGTTTGCGTCAATACTGAATTAACGACCTGGTGGTTTCCCCAAGGCGGCCCACTTTCTAGACTCCGTCAATGGGTGCCGGGATTGTCGCGGTACCGATAGACCATGTCGGAGGGAAAACATCATGAAATCGCTGATTCAGGCCGCCGTATTCGCGGCCGTCATCGCCGCGCCGCTCGCGGCGTTCGCGCAATCCGAGCAGCCGGTCACGCGCGCGGAAGTGAAGGCGCAATTGCAGCAGCTCGAACAGGTGGGCTACAACCCGGCCGAATCGACGGACGCCAGCTATCCGGCCGATATTCAGGCAGCCGAAGCACGCGTCGCCACGCAGAACGCCATGGCCCAGGGCGACACCACCGGCTATGGAACGCCGGCGACGGGAACGTCGCAATCGGGCGGGCAGCATCCGATGGTGACGAATCCCGCGGATCAGTAAGGCGTACTGCACACCGTATCGCAATCGCGCGGGCGGATGTTCTGAAAAGACGCTCCAGGGCCTTTTGACTTTTGGCACGTGTAGCGCTTTTGCGGCGTTCGCGTCTCGCGCCACCACTCGTACAGCGTGTACGGTTTTGCAGTCTCCGCGCAATATGAAGCGAGCCCTGCTTTTCCAAGGCATGGCTCGCTTTCTTGTATTTACGCGGGGCGATTCGTGAAGCGGGAACAGTAGGTATTGATCAATGCGAACATCACCGATTCAATATGTCGAGTGTGCGGTACACGTTGATGCATTTCATCAACAATGCGTTCGATAAGAAAATAGACTCAACCTGTGTTGAATCCCGCTGCGTTGAATCCCGATTTTCACGATCCACGAGCCTCGGCTCCTTCGCTTCGGCTCCTTCATTGCCTAGAGAATGCCATGCCCCGCACCGCCGCTGAAAAACGCGCCGCTTTCCGCGCCCTGCATACGTCCGGCTGTTTCGTGCTGCCCAATCCCTGGGATGCGGGCAGTGCGCGCTATCTGCAAACGCTCGGCTTCAAGGCGCTGGCCACGACGAGCTCGGGTTTCGCATGGTCCACCGGCCACGCCGACAACACGCTCCCGCGCGCGGCGGTCCTCGCGCATCTGCGCACGATCGTCGAAGCGACCGATCTGCCGGTCAACGCCGACTTCGAAAATGGCTTCGGCCGCGACCCGCAGGAAGTCGCCGAAAGCGTGAAGCTCGCGGTCGCAACCGGCGTAGCGGGCCTGTCTATCGAGGATTCGACTGGCGACGCAGCCGCGCCGCTCTTCCCCGTCGACGTCGCCGTGCAGCGCATCAGCGCGGCACGACGCGCGATCGACGAAACCGGCGGCGACACGTTGCTGATCGGCCGCGCGGAAAACTTCTTCGCCGGCCAGGCCGATCTCGACGACGCGCTTGCGCGCCTGAAGGCCTACGCGGCGGCAGGCGCCGACTGTCTGTACGCACCCGGCATCCAGACGCGCGAGCAGATCGAGGCGGTGGTCGCGGCCGTGGCGCCGAAGCCCGTCAATCTGCTGATCGGCTCGACGTCGACGCTTACGGTGCAGGACGTCGCGGCGCTCGGCGTGCGGCGCATCAGCGTCGGCGGCGGGCTCGCGCGCGTGGCATGGGGCGGCTTCATGCAGTCGGCCCGGGCGCTCGCCGAAGGACGCTTCGAGTTCACGGGCGCGGCGCCCGGCTCGCAGCTCAACGAGTTGTTCAATCGCGGCGTGTGAGTCGCGAGTTGCGACGCGCGTGTTGCGGCACAAACTCGCTCGGGCAGATGAAGCTGTGCCTCGCGACGGCCAACGTTTCCGATGAGAAAAGCGCACCCGCGCCTTGCGCCTCTCCCATGCCGGCTCCCCCTTTCGCCGCGCCGTTCATGCCCGGCGAATCAGGCCGCCGCATCGAATGTTATGATCGGAAACCCCATTCGCCACGATCAAGCGCGGACCCGAACGAGCCGCAAGCCTCATGGACACCCACCTCACCAAACCCGCCGACCCGTCCACCACCGACCTCGGCCGGCGCGTGCGCGCCGCCCGCCAGGCGCAGGACCTGACGCTCGAAACCGCGAGCCGCCTGTGCGGCGTATCGCGCTCGACGCTGTCCAAAGTCGAAAACGGCCTGATGTCCCCCACTTTCGACGTGCTGCAAAAAATCGTCCTGGGCCTGAAGATCGAAATCGGCGAACTGTTCGGCTCCACGCCGAAAGTGAGCGCAAGCGGCCGGCGCGCGCTGACCCGTAAGAACGAAGGCCAGCGACACGCGTATCGCGGCTACCAGATGGAGTTACTCGCTACCGATCTCGCGCACAAAGCGATGCTGCCGTTTCGCATCCGCATTTCCGCACATACGCTCGATGCCTTCGACGACTGGGGCCGTCACGAAGGCGAGGAATTCCTGTACGTCATTAGCGGCAGCGTGTGCCTCTATTCGGAGTTGTATGCGCCGACGCATCTGAATGCGGGCGATAGCCTCTACTTCGACAGCCGCACGGGCCATGCGGCGGTGTCCACGAGCGAGGAAGACGCGGAAGTGTTGTGGATGGCGACGAACGCGGACCTGCCGCAAACGCCGCCGGTAACCGTCGAGTCGATGAAAAAATAACGCGCGCTGGGCGCGCCCTGAGCCCCGAGCCCGAGGCGGCGTTCGCGCGGCGCGCGATTCAACGCCCGCGCGCGCATGAACGCATAAAAACTAGCTGCCCTCGCGCGCCTGCGCCAGCACCGCGAGGTTGCCCTCGCCGAAACCATGATGCCCCTTGCGCTGCACGATCTCGAAGAAGATCTCGCCAGCACCGCGGCGCACGAAGGTCTGGAAAAACAGCAGCGGCACACCGTCCGCGCCGATCTCGCCATCGACGAGCACATGCGTGCGGCGCAACCGTTCGACGTCGAGCCCGTGCCCCGGCAAACGCGCATCGAGCCCTGCGTAGTAACGCGGCGGCGGCTCGACGAATTCGACGCCGTTCGCGAGCAGGCGCTCGACGCACCCGAGGATGTCGTCGGTGGCAAGCGCGATGTGCTGCACGCCCTCGCCCGGATGATCGGGCAGATAGTCGTGCATCAGGTTGGTCCGGCGCGTGCCTTCTTCATAGAGCGGCACGCGGATCGCGCCGCACGGCGACACCATCACGCGCGATTCCGCCGATACGTGCCAGTTCGCATGCAGTTCGTGAATCTCGCGGAAGTTGAGCAGATCGCGATAGAAGTCGATCCATTCCTGCATGCGGCCTTCGCCGACCGTCTGCGTCAGATGATCGACCGCAACGAGCCCGCTGCCCGCGTGATTGAGATCGGCCTGCGCCGTGTCGATTTCGATCGGCCGGAAATCGATGTCGAAGATCGAGATATCGCCGAGGCCGCCGCGCTGACCGCCACGCCCGCGCCAACGGTCGACGAAATAGATATGCGAATCGCCGATGCCCTGGATCGCCGGAATCAGCAGCTCGCCCACGCCGAGGCGCTCGCCTTCGAACTCCCACGCGCCGAGTTCGACTGCGCGTTCGAACGCGCGCTGCGCATTGGCCACGCGAATCCCGATTGCGCAGATGCCGACGCCGTACTCTTCGGCATAACGCGCGGCAAACGAGTCGGGTTCGGCGTTGATGAGGAAATTCATCTCGCCCTGCCGGTACAGCGTGACGGCCTTGCTGATATGGCGCGCGATCGCCTTGAAGCCGAGCCGCGTGAAAACCTCGCCGAGCGCGTGCGGATCGCGCGCGGCAAACTCCACGAATTCGAGGCCGGCCGTGCCGAGCGGATTGTGCTCAGACGCCAACACGGCGCGCTGCGCGGCCTCTGGAGTGGGCAAGTCGCTGGGCATGACAATCTCCTTGTACGGTCTTTCGACGCGGCAGCCGGTCGGTCGGAATTCGACGCAACCGTGCCGGCTGTTCGCGATGGGGTGCGCCATGCATGATGCGCGCGTGGCATGCCGCAACCCGGACGGATCGCGGCGGCTGTTGCACCGTGTTTTTACACCGGGTCGCGGGGCGTTCGCAACCTTCGTTTTGTACCGGATGGTTCATCCTGGTTCGTCCTGTGGTTCATCCTGGCTCGCCCTTCAGGGCGCCGACGCTTGCACCCGCCGCAGTGCGCCAACCCTGCGCGCCAACTGGCCGGTCATTGGGGCGCCTCGTCCGCATCGCCCGGCCCGCTGCTTCGGCGAGACTTGCGCGCGCGCCTGCTCCGCGCCTTGTCCGCGCCGTGGCTCCCGTTTCTGGCCGCCTCCTTGCCCGCGGCCTTGCCTGAAATCGCCGTCATCCTCTCCCGCGCGAACTCGCGCACCGCCTCGATAAACGCGCGCCCCACGGCCGACGGCTGCGTATCCGAGCGGCGGATCAGCCCGACCGGCTCGCTGGTGCCCGTGAACGGCAGCGGCAAGCGCACCAGCATGCCTTGCGCCAGCTCGTATTCCACCGCGCTCAGCGGCACGAACCACACCGCGCCGTTTTCGAGCGCCAATGCCCGCCCCGTCGAGACCGACAGCACCTCGACGAACGCCGACAACGGCGGCACGCCCCACGCGCTGAGCAGGCTCTCCGCCGACTGGCGGATCAAGGTGCCGAACGGCGGCAGCACGACCGGAAACTCTTCCAGCGACGCCGCCTGCAAGCCGGGCCCCTGCGCGAGCGGATGCCCGGCGCGCACCACCGCGATCAGCGGCTCGGTGAACAGTTGCTCGAAGCTCAGGCCGACCATCCGTTCCGGGTCCGCGAGACGGCCGATCGCGAATTCGATCGAGCCCGCTTTCAGGCGTTCGAGCAGCTCCGGGTTCGCGCCGGTCGCGAGACGCACGATCACGCGCGGCCACTGCGCCGCGAACCGCCGCAGCACGGGCGGCACGAGCACCGCGGCCACGGTCGGCAGCACGCCGACTTCGAGCGTGGCCGCGGCCGCGCCTTCCGCGCGCGCGAGCAGGTCGACGCCCTGGCGCAGCGCGCTCACGCAGGCGCTCGCGTGCGGCATGAAGAGTTGTCCCTCGCGGGTCGGCACCGCGCCGTGGCGGCCGCGCTCGAACAGCTTCACGCCGAGAATCGCCTCCAGCTCGGCGACCGTCTTCGACACGGCCGGCTGCGTGATGGACAGACTGTCCGCCGCCCGCTGGACGCTGCCGAACTGCGCGACGGCCAGAAAGCACTGGAGATGACGGAATTTGACGCGGCTATCCGCGAGGCTTCGTTGCATAACGTGAGGTTATACGAAACGGGTGAAAACGTCATTTTGCATAACCGCCGGCTTTGGATAAAGTTCCTGTCACAACGTCGCCCCCCACGATTCCTCCCACGGAGACACTTCATGGAAGATTCTTCCCTCACCCCGCGCGAGTTCGCGTCCCATCCCGCTTACGTCTATCCCCAGTACGGTTCGTCGGTCAAACGCGGTCCCACCCGCCCGCTGATCCCGCTGAAGGAAAAGCTGCGCGACCAGCGCGTGCCGGTCTACGGCACCGAGGACCTCGGCGCGCTCGACCACGATCTGACGCGCAACGCGGTGCGCAACGGCGAGCCGCTCGGCGAGCGCATCATCGTGACGGGCCGCGTGCTCGACGAAGGCGGCCGCCCGGTGCGCAACACGCTCGTCGAAGTGTGGCAGGCGAACGCGGCCGGCCGCTACGTGCACAAGGCCGACCAGCACGACGCGCCGCTCGACCCGAACTTCCTCGGCGCGGGCCGCTGCCTCACCGACAACGAAGGCCGCTACCGCTTCCTGAGCATCAAGCCGGGCGCGTATCCGTGGGGCAATCACCCGAACGCCTGGCGTCCGCAGCACATCCACTTCTCGCTGTTCGGCGACCACTTCGGCTCGCGTCTCGTCACGCAGATGTACTTCCCCGGCGACCCGCTGCTCGCGTTCGACCCGATCTACCAGGGCACACCGGAACATGCCCGTGAGCGCATGATCGCGAAGTTCTCGCTCGACACCACCCAAGAGGCTTATGCGCTCGGCTACGATTTCGACATCGTGCTGCGCGGCCCGAACGAAACCCCGATGGAGCGCTAAGCCATGACGACCCTCAAGCAAACGCCTTCGCAAACCGTTGGCCCGTACTTCGCCTACGGTCTTTGCCCGCAGCAATACGACTTCGACTACAAGAGCCTGTTCACGCACGTCCTCGCCGACATGGAAGCGGCCGGCGAGCACATCACGATCGTCGGCCAGGTGTTCGACGGCGACGGCAACGCGGTCGGCGACGCGATGGTCGAGATGTCGCAGGTCGATTCGAACGGCCACTATCCGGAATCGCGCGAGGAAATCCTGAAGACCGGTTTTCACGGCTTTGCGCGCGTCGGCACGGGCACGGACCCGCACAAGCGCTTTATCGTCGAGACGGTGAAGCCGGGCCGCGCGAACCCCACCGAAGCGCCGCACATCAACGTGATCCTGACGATGCGCGGCATGCTGCTGCACACGTTCACGCGCATCTACTTCGAAGACGAAGCCGAGGCAAACGGCCAGGACGCCGTGCTGGCGTCGGTGCCGGCCGAGCGCCGCAACACGCTGATCGCGCGTCGCGAGCCGGGTGCAGCGAACGTCTACCGCTTCGACATCCGCATGCAGGGCGATAAGGAAACCGTGTTTTTTGATCTGTGAAGCGGTTTTTTCACACTTTCATATCGCTTTCAATTACACTCGACGTGATCCGTCAAGCGACTGGATCGTGAAACTCCGAGTAGTAAGAGTTGAGCCCGCCTTTAAGCGGGCTTTTTTTTGGCTTTCGCTTTTTTGCCGCGATGCCGGGTGGCGCGCTCAGCAACGGAAATGTTCGATGCTTTGTCCCGCGTAAATCGCGCGCGCGAGCCAGGCGGGTTTATCGCCGCGACCATCCCACGTATTGCCGAACGCGTCGCGGTACTTCACCGCGCTGGCGGCTTTCTCGTCGGCTTCGAGCGATTCGGCCAGCGCTTCGAGTGTGATGTCGTAGTCGTCCATGCGTCGGCGAATCCACGCGACCATGCGCTCGCGCACATTCTCATCGTGTTCGAACAGTCGTTGTTGCCGTTCTTGCTCTTTCATAGCGTATTGGTATCGCAGCAGCCTGCTGGCGTTAGACAACCGGGAATTTCGCAAAACAACGCGAAGCCCGTGTTCGATTCAGAGGAAGCAAGGCAATTCGCGGGGTAATCCACTCAGTAATCCGAATGCACAGCCTTTTCAAGGATGCGTGAAAACCCGCATCTGCCAGCCATGCCTGTTTGATTGCCGATGGAAGCGCCTGAACCGGAACACGGAGATCGGACGCATTCGCCGCCGGGCGGTTCGAATTACACCTTTGAATTGCGTCCCCGAACTACGCCCCGGCCTCGCCTCACGGGTTCGAGGGAGCGGCGGCGTATGGAAGGCCATTCTAGCATTGGGCTTATTTCGCCCGTAGCAAAGGACTCTTGCCTTTGCCGCCGATTGTTCGGCTGATGTCTCTATGTCCCCTTATGTCCCTTTCAGCGGGCATGACTTCAGCCGCGTTCCCGCCAGACAATGCGATACTCCACACCCCGGCCCTCACAAGCCGCCCCGCTCGGCCCGTCACGCCAGCGCTTCGAGCGACGGGACCACCTCAAAGGAGACACGACCATGCCCGCTTCGACCGCCGTCCTCACGATTCTCGCCGCGCTGCTGCTGGGCGCGATGAGTCCCGGGCCGAGCTTCGTCATCGTCGCGCGCAATGCGATCGGCCTGTCACGCGGCGACGGTCTGGCGACGGCGCTCGGCATGGGCATCGGTGGCGTGTTCTTCAGCGGCATCGCGCTGCTCGGCCTCTATACGCTGCTCGCGACGGTCGCATGGCTGTACGTCGGCCTGAAGATCGCCGGGGGCGTCTACCTCGTCTACCTCGCCTCGAAAATCTGGCGCGGCGCCGCGAAGCCGCTCGCCTTCGACGCCACGCAAAGCGGCGCCGGCAATCCGCGCAAATCGTTCTGGATCGGCCTCAGCACGCAGCTCAGCAATCCGAAAACAGCCGTCTACTACGGCAGTATCTTCGCCGCGCTGCTGCCGCAGCATCCGCCGGTGTGGTGCTACTTCGCGCTGCCGCCCGCGATCTTCGCGATCGAGGCCGGCTGGTACACGATCGTCGCGCTGTGCTTTTCGAGCAAGCGTCCGCGCGAAATCTATCTGCGCTGGAAGGCGTGGATCGACCGCATCGCCGCGAGCGCGGTAACGGCACTCGGGTTGCGCCTGATTCTGAACGCGCACAAGGTGGGAATCTGAGCGATGCATGGGCGCGCGCCGTTCGTAGCGCGCGCCCCGCGCGTCAGCCCTTGCCTTCCGCCTTGATGCGCGCCCGCAGTTCGAACTTCTGGATTTTCCCCGTCGACGTCTTCGGCAATTCGCCGAAACGCACCGCCTTCGGCAACTTGTAGCCGGCCAGAAACAGCCGGCAGTGCGCGATGATGTCTTCCTCGGTCGCCTGCGCGCCTTCCTTCAGTTCGATGAACGCGCACGGCACTTCGCCCCACTTCGGATCGGCCATCGCGACCACCGCCGCGACCGATACCGCCGGATGGCGATACAGCGTGTCCTCGACCTCGATGCTCGAAATGTTCTCGCCGCCCGAGATGATGATGTCCTTGCTGCGGTCGCGAATGCGGATATAGCCGTCGGGCGTGCGTACGCCAAGATCGCCGGTATGGAACCAGCCGCCGCGAAAAGCCGCTTCGGTCGCGGGTTCGTTCTTCAGATAGCCCTTCATGCAGATGTTGCCGCGAAACATGATCTCGCCGAGCGTTTCGCCGTCGTCCGGCACCGCTTCGAGCGTGTCCGGGTCGAGCACCGCGACGGCCGCCTGCAGGTGATAACGCACGCCCTGGCGCGCGGTCAGATCGGCGCGCGTGTTTTCGTCGAGCGCATCCCACGCGTCCTGCTTCGCGCAGACGGCCGCCGGCCCATAGGTTTCGGTGAGGCCATACACGTGCGTCAAATCGAAGCCGATCTCCCTCATCTTCGCGATCACCGCGGGCGGCGGTGCCGCGCCCGCGACCATCGTCGAGACGCGATGCTCGATACCCTCGCGCCACTCGGCCGGCGCATTGGCGAGCGCGTTCTGCACGATCGGCGCGCCGCAGTAATGCGTGATGCGCTCGCGGCGAATCAGTTCGAACACGGTCTTCGCATCGAACTTGCGCAGGCAGACGTTGACGCCCGCGCGCGCGGCGACGGTCCACGGAAAGCACCAGCCGTTGCAGTGAAACAGCGGCAGCGTCCATAGATAGACCGCGTGCTTCGGCATGTCCCATTCGAGGATATTGCTGAGCGCATTCAGATACGCGCCGCGATGGTGATAGACCACGCCCTTCGGATCGCCGGTCGTGCCCGACGTGTAGTTGAGCGCAATCGCATCCCATTCGTCGGCGGGCCGGGCCCACTCGAAGGCCGAGTCGCCCGCTTGCAGGAACGCTTCGTAGTCGGTCGCGCGGATAAACTGCGCGGCGTCGGCGGGCTGCGCGTCGGCCACGCTGATCACGCGCAGCCCGGGAAATTCGAGCGCGGCGCGATGCGCGAGCTCGCCGTATTCGGTATCGACGATCAGCACCTTCGCCTCGCCGTGGCGCAGCATGAACAGCAGCGAGGCGACGTCGAGCCGCGTATTGAGCGTGTTGAGCACGGCGCCCGCCATCGGCACGCCGAAGTGCGCCTCGATCATCGGCGGAATGTTGGGCAGCAGCGCGGCGACCGTATCGCCACGGCCAATGCCGGCCTCGCGCAGCGCGCTCGCGAGCCGCCGCGCGCGTTCGTAGGTCTCACTCCAGCTGCGGCGAATCTCCCCGTGGACGATCGCGAGCCGCTCGCCATACACCTGCGCGGCGCGCGCGAGGAAGTCGATTGGCGTGAGCGGGACATAATTGGCCTCGCGCTGCTCGAGACCGTCGTCGAACCTGTGCTTCGTCATTGCATCGTCTCCTGAGGCGCGAGCCGCGCCGCCGATTGTTCTGGTTGATGAGCTGGCTTCGCTATTGTCGGCGTGAACTGCCCGTCATTCAAATAGCAGCGTAGCGTGCTCGAACCGGCCCGGCCAGTACGGCTTCCAGGCCGTTTGCTGCCGATCAATGGCGCTCCGCCCACCGGCTTTGCGCGACGACCACTCGAAGAAACCCCAGCATGACTTCACACGCCCGCCATTCCATTGTGCGGGAATTGAAAAAGCCGTCGCCGGAATAATCCGGCGACGGCTTTTCCACGAGTCTATATCGAGACGCCGCGCGACACGTCCGCGCAGCGCAAACGAACGCGCTAATCCAGGCGCACACCGCCGCGACGTGTCGCGCGCCGTTCGAGAACGGCATCCGTCTTGAACAGCGCGAACATGATCGCGGTCAGCACACCGGATTTTTTCCAGCGCAAATAATAGCGATGCGCGGTCTGATACGGCACATGATGCTCGGGCATCGCGCTCCACGGCGCGCGCGTGTGCAACACCCACATCACGCTATCCAGCACGCGGCGCAGATCGATCGGCGGACGTCCGCGACGTGGCCCCTCGTTCAGCGATTCAGGCAGCAGCGGCTCGACCCGCAGCCATTGCTCGTCGGTTAACTCCTGAACGGCGGGCCAGGCCGTCAGCGGTTCGGAAGAAGGAATATTCATGCATAAAAGCGCGGCGCGCTCGCGCACAACGTGTATGCGAGCGTCTCTGCGAAACAATATCTATAGCGAATATTTTTGAGACTACTCGAACCGAGCCTGGGCAAAGGTCAATTCTTGTTAATCGCGCGAGTGCAATTGTCAAAAAACACAATAAGTTATTGCACCGCCGCATGAAGGGTGCAATGCGAGTCGTGGTCTATCATCGGCGCGCCCGGCGCCGCGGCCCGCCCGCGAACGCCGTGTCCAAACGAAAAAATCCACCCATCCACACGCAGGAAAACCAGTGAGACATCTCTGCTTTCTCAAGACCGCCGCAGTCGTGGGCGGAGCCGCCCTCGCCATGACGTCGGAGCAGGCTTGCGCGCAAAGTTCGATCACGCTGTACGGCGTCGCCGACGTCAGCGTGCGCTATCTGACGAACTCGAATGCCCGGAACGACAACCGCCTGTACATGACGAACGGCGCGATCACCAATAGCCGCTGGGGTCTGCGCGGCTCGGAAGACCTGGGTCACGGCATGAAGGCGATCTTCGATCTGGAAAGCGGCATCAACCTGCAGGACGGCTCGGCATCGGACAGCCATCGCATCTTCAACCGCAACGCGTACGTGGGCCTGAGCAGCCCGTACGGCACGCTCACGCTCGGTCGCCAGAAGACGCCGCTGTTCGATCTGCTCGGCGATACCTACGACCCGCTCACGGTCGGCAACTACAACGAGAACTCGTGGTTGCCGGGCGCGCTCGGCGCGGGGCTCTACGCCGACAACGCGGTCAAATATAGCGGCACGTTCCAGGGCCTGACGGTGGCCGCGATGTACTCGTTCGGCACGAACTCGACCTCGACCGGCGAGGACGGCTTCTCGGGCCAGGTGCCGGGCCATCTCGGCGCCGGCAATATGTACGGCTTCACGCTGTCGTACGTGGCGGGTCCGCTGTCGGTCGCGGCCGGCGTGCAGCAAAACAGCGACAACGGCAATCGCAAGCAGACCGTCTTCAATGCCAACGCGGTTTATGCGTTCAGCGCGGCGAAGCTGTACGCCGGCTATCTGCATTCGAAGGACGACACGGGCTTCGTCGACAGCGCGCTCGCGCAGCAGACGCTCGTGCCGGGTGTCGATATCGTCCAGGGCTCGGGGCGCATCGACAACGGCCCGTTCGCCGGCGTCACGTGGCAGGCCACGCGCGCGCTCACGCTGACGGGCGCGGCGTACTACGACCATATGTCGAACGCGGCAATCGGCAACGGCGAACTGGGCAGCGGCTATCGCTACACGTTCGTGGCGTTGGCCGAGTACGCGCTGTCGAAGCGCACCGAGGTGTACGGCACCGTCGACTTCGACAAGGTGTCGGGCGCCGCATCGGTCGAACTGCCGGGCCGCAACAACCAGACCGGCATCGCGCTCGGTCTGCGAACGATTTTCTGACGCGGATGGGGCCCGCGCAGGCCCCTCTCGCGGCATAAAAAAACCCGGTATCCGTTGTGGCGGATACCGGGTTTTTTGCGTCGACTCGCCGGATCGGCAAGCGACGCGCACATAAAAAAGGTGCCGCGAACGGCACCTTTTTCTACTGCATAAACTACAGGCTTCTGCGGAAGCTTAGAAGCGGTGACGCAGGCCGACCGTAGCAGCCGTCTGGTTCTTCGACGACGACGTCGGAACCGAGTTGTCGCCGCTGTAGATCGAAGCCACGCCGCCATCGCCCATTGCGTGCTGGTACACGGCCTGAGCGTAGACGTCGGTGCGACGCGACAGCGAGTAGTCAGCCTGCAGGCCGATCTGGTGGTAACGGGTCTTCATGTCGTTACCGTCGGCGTTGACGCCGTAGCCGCGTGCGTCGGTGAACGTGTACGCGATGCCGAGGCCGAGAGCCGGGGTCAGGTTGTACTTGCCGTTGATTTCGTAGTTGTTGGTGTAGCCTTGACGCTGACCGTCCGCTGCGCCGACCAGGTTGTCGACGCGCGATTGCGTCCAGGCCACGCCGACCAGCGCCGGGCCGAAGCCGTACGAAGCTGCCGCGCCGAACTGACGCTGACGGAAGTTGCCTTCCAGAACGCCCGAGGTGTTCGCCAGCACGCCGTCCGATGCGCCGCCGTTGCCGTTCGGGTTGTTCTGTTGCGCGTAGGCAGCACCGAGGTGCAGGCCTTGCCACTGGTATGCAGCACCCAGGCTGTACTGGCGGTTGTTCGCGAATGCGCCAGCCTGGTTCGAGAAGCCGTACGTGCCGCCGAACGTGAAGCCTGCGTAGTTAGCGCTCGAGTACTTGATCGAGTTGTTGACCGACAGACCGCCGTTGGTGTTCAGGTTGTCGTTGTTGAACGGATGCGCGAACGACGTGCCGCCCCAGCTGCCCGTTGCGGTCAGCGGCGCGAGGTAGTCCTGCACTGCGTCGTACTGGCGACCCAGCGTGACCGTACCGAATTGCGCGCTCGACAGGCCGACGAATGCCTGACGGTTGAACATGCCGTTGTTGTTGGCGAACTTGCCGTTGTTGATGTCGAAGCCGCTTTCCAACGTGAAGATTGCCTTCAGACCGTTGCCCAGGTCTTCCGAACCGCGCAGGCCGAACATGCTCTGGCTGATGCCGCCGCTACCTGCTGCCCACTTGGAATGGCCAGCAACGTTGCTGGTGTACGTCAGGCCCGCGTCGAGCACACCATACAGGGTCACGCTGCTTTGTGCGTGAGCGACCGATGCGACCGATGCGGCAGCCGCGACGACGATAAGACTCTTTTTCATGGGAACTCCAATTCGAAAAATTTTCACGGGGAGCAGGACTTGCCTCGGCAGCGGGACGCATCGCATCTGCTGCCGCCTTGTCGGCCGAACGCTCGGATCGACGGGGCACCCTTCAAGCGAAGCGTGAGTGTAGGTGGACACCCTAATAGCGACGCAGGTAGTTTGCGCAACAGGATTTTTCAAAATTCGCAACAATGTTTGGACAGGTGGCGTTAAGTAGTTGTTTTTCCGACGTTTATTGCAAAATAATGACAGGAGTTCGGTTGCCTTAGCCAAAATCAACTTTCAACATCTCAATCTTCGAAGTTGCGTGTTTGCAACGCTCTTTAATACGCGTGACGTAATCGGGTCGGAACGATTCGTGAATATCGCCGACTAATTTTTTGTAATAAAAGGCGATTGAAGAGAGGGTTTTGGGCGGCGTGCGAAATTTATTTTTTAATTCCGGGAACTTAGCAAAGTTAATGCTGTCATTATTCGCGATAAGACCCACGACGTCGAAATTACCGAATGGATTGTGACGCAATCCATTTATTTCACGATTACATGCGGATACCTGCGTATCGGCTATGTGCCGCGTGCAGGCAAGCCCGCTCAGCCTCGCGGCTCAATGCTCCCGGCTTCCGCCGGTTCAGACGCGGCTGCCAATAAAAAACCGCCTTCACGGCGGTTTTTCTGATTCTGGCTTCGGTTCGCGGTTTTTCCGTGCCGATTAAGGCTTGCGTGCCGCGCACGAAGAAGCCTTCAGCACGGGTGTTGCCCGGAGGTGAATTGCGACGCCGACCGTCGCGTGACAAAACCCGTGCTGAAAGCGGATGGCCTACGTCAATAAGCCTTCCCGTCTTCATTTAACGGCCTGACTGCCGTGGTTTTCACACGGAGTTTCCCTGATTCCACGGTCTCCCGGCTTATGGTCGGCGCTACGGGTGCCAGGGCGCGCCCCCGTCTTCGGGAAGATGATGCGCGCTGCTCCGTGACACACCGCCGAACGCCTGGTGACGATCGAGCCGCGAGCCCCGCGCGTCATCCGTCGATACCGCGAGGAACGGCTCCAGCCCGAAAAGCCACGCAAAACAGAAAGCGGCTCGCGTCAGTGCCCGCGCCGGCCGTTGCGGCATGTCTTCGCCGGCGCCGTCGAGCGGCGTGCTCGCCAACGGCTGGGATGGGATCGTCTCGGCGGCGGTATGGTCAGCTCGCATGATGGTTCTCGTTATTGATATGGTGTGGAAGCCGACCTGTCACCAACGACATGCCATTCTCCGGGCAACGGATTCTTCGTCCCGTTTGAAACAAGACTATCGTCACGCAAGGTGCCGCTCTGTGCGCTGGCCCGCCAAAGAAGGCGATGGAGTCGGCGGGTGGAATGCAGGGAAGCTGCGCCTTCGCTCAGGCGCACTGTCCGAGGCCCGATGCCGGCCAGTCACGCCGTGTCGCCACGCTGTCTTGTCGCGGCACGAGCCGCCCGCGCCGCAAGCCGGCATTTCCAGGCCGGTCAAGCTCGTCGGCTCGTCGATTGTCATGGTATATCCATGCAGTGCGGCCCCATCCGCCGCCCCGGTGCCGCGCCCGCCGTCCCGCTGTCCATTCTCAAACGCCTATCGAAGGACTTCCGCCGATGCAGAGCCCGCTGATCGCCTATACGCCGCCCTCTTCCTACGTCAGCCATGCCGCCGCGTTCCGGAGCGGCGCGACGAGCCCGCTCGCGCTGTTGGAAACCGGGCTCGCGCGCCTCGACGCCCGCGAGCACGAGGTTCGCGCGTTCGTCGCGCTGGCCCTCGAACGCGCGCGCGCCGAGGCGCAGCGCTCGACGCAACGCTGGCTCGACGGCAAGCCGCTGTCGCCGCTCGACGGCATCGCGATCGGCGTCAAGGACATCATCGAAACGGCGGACCTGCCGACCGCCCAAGGCTCGCCGATGTGGACCGGCACGCAGACGCGGCGCGATGCGGCCAGCGTGCAGGCGTTGCGCCAGGCTGGCGCGATCATCGTCGGCAAGACCTCGACGGCCGAATTCGCGGCCACCGAAATGTTCTCGAGCACGGCCAACCCTCACGATCCGCAGCGCACACCCGGCGGTTCGAGCGCCGGATCGGCCGCGGCGGTCGGCGCGGGCTTCGTGCCGCTCGCCCTCGGCAGCCAGGTGGTGGGTTCGACGATCCGGCCGGCCAGCTATTGCGGCTGCATCGGCTTCAAGCCGACCTATGGCGCACTGAACCGCAGCGGCAGCTTCGACCACCTGAGCCACAGCGCCGCCGGCCTGCTCGGCACGACGCTCGACGACGTCTGGGCAGCGGCTCGCGCCATCGCCTCGCGGGTCGGCGGCGATCCCGGCCATGCGGGTCTCATGGGCCCCGACAGCTTGCCGGACGCGCGCGCGCCGCGCCGCCTCGTGCTGCTCGAAACCGCGGGCTTGAGCGCGGCGACGCCCGGCGCGCGTGCGGCGCTCGATGCCGCGGCGGCCTGGCTGCGCGAACGCGGCGTGGAAGTCGTCACCCGCGCGCAGGCAGAGGTGGTCGAACAATTCGAACGGGAGCTGGCAGACGGCCTGCTGGAACTGACGCTGTCGATCATCGCGTGGGAATCGCGCTGGCCGCTCGAAGGCTACGCACAGACCAACGCGAGCGCGATTAGCCATGCGCTGCTGCGGCGCCTCGCCAATGCCACGGCGATGACCCAGCACGACTATGCGACTGCGCTCGCGCGCCGCGCGAGGCTGCGCGACACGTTCGCCGAGCTGATGGCGAACTGCGACGGCGTCGTGACGCTCGGCGCGACCGGCGCCGCGCCACGCGGCTTCACGTCGACAGGCAACCCCGGCTTCGCGGTGCCGGCATCGATCCTCGGCGTTCCCGCGCTGACGCTGCCGGCGCTGCGCGACGAGAACCTGCCGCTCGGGCTGCAGTTCATCGGCGCGGCCGGCGAGGATGCCACGCTGTTTTCGCTGGCCCGCTGGTTCGTGAACGAGGCTGCGGGGCGATGATCCGTAACCACATAGTCGGCATTGCAAATGCTTTTGCAATCAATCGATGAGGAATATGAAATAAGGCGGTCATGGACAAGTCACCCGGTTCGATTAAAAAGAACAACCCGCCCCGAAAACGGGCGACGGGCCGGATCTCTCCAAACAACTGCAGAAAAGGATCACCGAACCATGGGCAAGTACAAAGTCAAACTCGGCGAAGGGGCTGCCTTGGACGAAGAAGGAACCATGTCCGGGCATGCGCGCATGGTTGACGGCGAAGAAGACCATCCGGTTCGCAACGGCGAGGATTTCACGTCGAAGGCGGCGACCGTCGGCGTGGTGGTCGTGGGCGCCGCGCTGTTCGAGGCGGCCCTGATTCCGGGCATTCTGATCGGCGCGGCCGCGGTTCTGGCGCCCAAGTATCTGCCGAAACTGGGCGAGCGCGTACAGCCGTTGTTCAACAGCACGGTGCGCGGGGCCTACAAGTTCGGTCGCAAGGCGCGTTCGGCCGTCGGCGAGGTGCGCGAGCACGTGAGCGATATCGCGGCTGAGGTGCACGCCGAAGAAGCCGCGGCGGCGGACGGAATCGCGCCGGCCGTCGAGCCCGCCAAAGCCTGATTCCGCCGCTTTGCAGCGCCAGCACGTTGCCTGGGTGCCGTTCCAACCGGCAGGAAGGACTGCACCCTTTCTCCTGCCCCACGTTGATCTTTCATGAGTCAAGTTCCCCACTCTGGTGCCGCTCACCATGACGCCGCGCCTGCGGTAACGAACGATCCGCAGCCGCGGCCGGAAGCGTCACCGACGCCGCCGGCGCAGGAGAGCCGTGCCGCCGAACCGGCCAGGAAAAAGAAGCACGTGATCCGTATCGAGCACAAGGTGCCGGGACGCGTGCGCATGCGTATTCCTGGCGCGAAGCACAATCCCGCGTATCTGGAGATGTTCCAGAACGTCTTCATGTCGATTCCCGGCATCACCAAGGTCAAGGCCAAGCACGATACCGGCAGCATCGTGATCCATTACGACCTGAAGCGGGAACGCGAATTCCAGGCGCATTTCCATCACTACTGTGCGCAGAACGACATGTCGGTGCACGCCGCGCTGCCCGGTGATGAAATCGGCGAGATTGCGAAGAAGATCGAAGCCGAGGCCGAGTTCCTGGCCGAGCGCTCCCATACGGTGCGCGTGGCGGTCGACACGATCAGGAAGCTCGACTACCAGATCAAGTCGTTGAGCGGCAACACCATCGATCTGAAGATCGTTCTCGTGGCCGGGCTGGCCGTCGTGACCTTCGCCGAAATCGGTGCCGAGGCGGCGACCCCCATGTGGGTGACGCTTGCGTTGTTCGCCGCCAATCATTTTGTCGAGTTGAAACACGAAGGGCACGCGGCGCCAGCGGCCGCGCCGATGTCTTCGGCCGCACGCTGAGCCAACCGGAAGCCACATGGAATTTTCCATCCGTCACGCGATCCCCGGTCGCGTGCGCCTGCACGTGCCCGTGCTGTGCGCACCGTCCCCGCTCGCCGAATCCGCGCTGTCGTGGCTCAAACAACAGGATTTCATCGACGACGCCTGCATCAAATACGATTGCGCGAGCCTGATTATTCATTACGAGCCCGCGAAACTCGACGAGGTCGATGCACTGCTCGAAATGCTCGAAGGCTTCAGCCTGGCCGATCTCGGGCAACTGCTCCAGTACCTCGATCCGACCGGCGGCGCGCGCGCGGTCGGTGCCGCGCGCAGTCAGACGGTGCCGGAGCGGCCGCGCTGGCCGTTGGCGTTGCCGAGTCTGTCGCTGGCCATGGCGTTCTCGTCGAATCCCGTGCTGTTCGCGCTCAACGTCCCGTTGATGCTGCACAACGCATTCCCGATCTTCAGGCGTGCCTGGCATGTCTGGCGTACCGAGCAGCGTCTGAACGTCGACTTCCTCGATACGCTGGCGATTTCGGTGTCGATCGGCCAGGGCAACATGGTGACGGGCGGCGTGATTACCTGGCTGATCCGCCTTGGCGACTGGATTCGCGATCTGACCGCGGCCGGCTCGAAGCGCGCCGTGACCGAGCTGCTCGAATTCCAGAGCAAGACGGCCTGGGTGGTGCGCGACGGCGAAATCGTCGCCGTTCCGGCGACCGAACTCGCGGTCGACGATTCAGTGGTGGTCTATCCGGGGGAGATGATTCCGGTCGACGGCGAAATCACCCACGGCCACGGCATGATCGATCAGAAGACGATCACGGGCGAAGGCTTGCCGGTGTCGCGCAAGGCCGGCGAAGCGGTATTCGCGGCCACGATGCTGCGCGAGGGGCAACTGACGCTGCGCGCGCTGCGCGTCGGCGCGCAAACCACTGCCGGTCAGATCGCGCACCTGGTCGACTCCGCGCCGATCGGCGACACGCGCATGCAGAACCACGCGGAACGCTTCGCCGACCGCCTCGTGATGCCGACGCTTGGCCTCGCGATCGGCACGGCGCTGCTGTCGCGCGATTTCAACCGTTTCCTGTCGCTCGTGATCGTCGACTTCGGCACCGGCATTCGCGTCGCGGCACCGACCGCCGTGCTGTCGTCGATGACGCACGCCGCGCGCGCCGGCATCGTGATCAAGAGTGGCGGCCATATGGAAAAGCTGGCGCAAGTCGATACCGTGGTATTCGACAAGACCGGCACGCTGAGCGTCGGCACGCCTCATGTGGTGCAGATGCAGTCGTTCATGCCGAATATTTCGTCAGAGCATCTGCTCGAACTCGCGGTGGCGGCCGAAACGCATCTGCAGCACCCGGTGGCCGAGGCGCTGCGCGAGAAAAGCCGCGAACTGCGGCTATTGCCGCCGCCTTGCGATGAGACCGAATACCGGATCGGCCTCGGCGTGGAAGGCCAAGTCAACGGCTATTACATGCATGTCGGCAGCGAGCGCTTCCTGCGCCAGAACGAAATTCGCGTCGACCACATCGCGGCCGAGCGCACGGCGATCGACGCGCGCGGCTGCTCGAGTCTGTACGTGGCGATCGACGGCAAGCTGGCCGGGCTGATCGCCTACGAAGACCGGATTCGCCCGGAGAGCCGGGACATCGTCGAGACGCTGCACCGCATGGGCATTCGCGACACGATCATGCTGACCGGCGACAACGCCGTGGTCGCGCGCGCGGTGGGCGAGCGCGTCGGGCTGACCCGTCAGGTAGCCAACATGATGCCCGCCGACAAGGCCGAGGTGATCTTGCAGTTGCAGCGGGAAGGGCGCGTCGTGGCGATGGTCGGCGACGGCATCAATGATTCGCCCGCGCTCAGCTTTGCCGATGTCGGCATCGCGATGAAATACGGCGCGGATATCACGCACGAGTCGGCCGACGTGGTGCTGATGGAAGATTCGCTGTGGAAGCTCATCAAGGCCATCGAGATTTCGCGTGGCGCGGTGGGCCTTATCAAGCAGAACTATGGAATCGTCGCGGCGATGAACGCGGTCGCCCTGGGACTGGCCCTGCCCGGCGGGCTGGTCAGCCCCGAGATCACGGCCGTCATCAGCAACGGCTCGGCGATCGTTGCCAGCCTGAACGGCATTCGACCCGCGTTGCGCCGCTCATGAAACCGTCCGCACCGGCCAGGACCGGCCACGCCATGACCTCACAACATCGGCGCGAACTGAGCGCGGCGGTGGATAGGCTCGAACATCCGCACTTTGCCGCGCGGCTGGCCGATTATGCCGGCCAGCCGCTCAATGCGCTGGTTGAGCATTTTCCGGGCGGCCTCAACCGGCGCATGCGCGAGGTCGTGCAGTCGGCGATTTTCCGTTGCCTGGAGCTGGCGATCAACTCGCTGGACGAAGGCCCCGACGCGGTGGGCAGCGCATGGATGAGCAAGCTGATGATCGGCGCGGCCGGTGGCATCGGCGGCTTTTTCGGGGTGATGGCGCTACCGGTGGAATTGCCGTTGACCACCGCGTTGATGCTGCGCGCCATCGCCGAGATTGCGCGTGCCGAAGGCGAGGATCTGAGCCGGCTCGAGACCCGCCTCGCCTGTCTCGAGGTGTTCGCGCTCGGCACGCACGATACGCTGGGCCGACGCAATGAACTGAACGCCGGTTACTACGCCACGCGCCTGATGTTGACGAAACTGACCGTCGACGTGGCCGCGCTCATTTCGGAGCGGGGAGCGGTCAATGCCTCGACGCCGATCGTCGCCAAGCTGGTCGGCGAAATCGTCGGGCGTTTTGGCCTGATGGCGGCGGATATGTCGGCGGCCAGCATGGTGCCGGTACTCGGCGCGGTGGGCGGCGCCACCTTGAACGTCATTTTTGCGGATCACTTTCACCGTGTCGCGCGCGGACATTTCACGATCAGGCGTCTGGAACGCATCTACGACAGCGAGACCGTTCGTCATGCATATCAACAGTGCTTACAAGTGCCTGCGCCCCGGTTGCCGGCGAAGCGCGCGTCCTGACTTCGGCCTGGCGTAATGGTCAGCAAGCCGCCGAGGGGCTCCGACGCAACCGCGGCGCGGTTCGCGGTCGACCTGCGCCGCATCGAGCTCAGACGCATGCGCTGGCTGGCGGGCGGCTTGCTGCTTCTGATGCTGATCCTGTTCGTCGCGACTTCGATCGCGATAGCGCGGATGCACTGGCCCTGGCTCGCCTATGTCCATGCGTTTACCGAAGCGGCGATGGTCGGCGCCTGCGCCGACTGGTTCGCGGTCGTGGCGCTGTTCCGTCATCCATTCGGCGTACCGCTGCCGCATACCGCGGTGATCGCGAGACACAAGGTGCGGATCGGCGAGAGTTTCGGCGCCTTTGTCGCGAGCAATTTCCTGACGCCCGCGGAAGTGACGGGCCGTCTCGAAGCGATTGACGCGGCGGGCTGGGCGGCACGCTGGATTCGCGCTCCCGAGCATGCCGCGCAGGTTGCCGACCGTTTGCAGCATCTGTTTCCCTTGCTGCTCGACTCGCTGGGTAGTCGCGAAGTGCGCGACTACAGTCTCGGCCTCGTGCGCAAAGGCATCGATTCCATTGCCGCGGCGCCGCTGCTCGGCCGCTTGCTGTCGGTGCTGGTGGCGCGAGGACATCATGAGGCCACGTTCGACACCGCACTGGACCGGGCGCAGGATTTCATCGACGCGCATCAGGACAACATTCGCCGCGCGGTCTCCGGCAGCAGCGCGCGCTGGGTGCCGGGCTGGGTCGACGACAAGGTGACGGACGCGTTCCTCGCCGAGCTGCAAAAAACCATCGACGCGGCGCGTGAGGACCCCGGGCATGTCTGGCGCCGGCAGTACCGCGGCATGCTCGACGGCTTGATGACGCGTCTCGCCGACGACCCGCAACTGCTCGAAGAGGGCGAGCGGATCAAGGCGGAAGTGCTCGACGGCGCGGTGCTGGACGGCTACCTCGAATGGCTGGGCACGGAGGCCGGCGACAGGCTGCAGGTCGAACTGGCGGCGCGCGAGGGGGTGCTGCAGCAAGTCCTCGCGCGTGGCCTCGCGGCAGCCGGCGAGTGGCTCGATACGCATGCCGAGGTCAGCGTGCTGGTCAATCGCTGGGCGCAGCAGCTTGTCTACACCGCAATCGTGCCGAACCGCAGCGAGATCGGCGGCTTTATTTCGGGCGTGGTCGCCCGCTGGGATACCGCGACGCTGATCGACAAGCTCGAACTGCAAGTCGGCAAGGACCTGCAATTCATCCGTATCAACGGGACGCTGATCGGCGGACTGGTCGGATTGGGCATCTTCGTGGCGGAACGTCTGCTGTCGTGAAGCCAGCCCGTCGAGCGCGCAGCCGCCCGGCCGCGGGATGTCATGGCGCTGTCTTTACGGTTGTACAAGATGCAAACGGGTGTGGCCCGGCAACCGCGCCCGAACCCCGCCGTCGTTGCCGCTGCTTTGCTTGTGCGCCGGCCAGCGCCGTCGCGCCGATGCACCATCGTCGACCCGAGAGGTAATCGCATGTCAAACCCGATCCGCCCGATTCCCGCGCAACATGCCGAGGTAACTTCGCCATCGCAGGACGACCCGCTCGACTACCGCCATCAGAAAGAATGGCACCTCGAATCGGGCGAATCGCAGTCGCCGATCGAGATCCGCGGCGAGGACGTCACCCTGGCCGAATGCACGCCCGACGAGAACGACGCGATCGTGATGCACGTGACGGGCGAAGGCGCGAGCGTCGTCGATAATGGCAACACCGTGCAGATCGTGCCGGCGAAGAGCGCCGCGACGATTCGCGGCCGTCACTTCAGGTTGATGCAGGCGCATTTCCACGCGCCGGCCGAGCACACGATCGACGGCCTACGCCATCCGCTCGAAGGGCACTTCGTATTCAAGGCGCAGGACGGCCGGCTTGCGGTAATTGCGGTGCTATATCGCGAGGGGGCCAGCAACGAACAATTCGCCGCGCTCGTGCGCGCCGCGCAGCGCGACGTTCGCGTGCCGCTCGACTCGTTCGACGCCGCTGCGCTCGTGCCGGCCTGCATGAACTGCTACTACCACTATCTCGGCTCGCTGACGACGCCGCCGCTATCCGAAAACGTCGAATGGTACGTGCTGAACGAACCGGTCTCGCTGTCGGGTGCGGACATAGAAGCGTTCCGGCAGCACTATGCGTTCAATGCGCGCGACACGCAGCCGCTAAACGGCCGACCCCTGCTGAAATATACGTTGTGAGTCTGGGGCGATCGGCGCGCAGGACAAACGCGCCGCGCGCAAGAACAGACTCCAGGCGCGCGGCAGCGATGCCGGCTTGACCGGCTCGATCTACGTGATGCCGCGCCGCCGCTTCCCGCGGATACGGCGGCAGCAGCATGGCTCATGATGCGCGGCTCGCACTGAACCGTGCGAGCACACATGCACCTCTGAACAACGCCAGCGCGTCATTCAAAGGTGCGCGGCTCAATGCTCGGTACTCACGCGCGCCGCCTCGGGGCACACCGGGTCCTTGCCCCAATGCCCGTCGCACACGCGCCAGCGGCACAGCTGATCCTCGAAGAAGCCCCGCTCGCCGCAGGCCTTGACCTGTTCCGCCAGCGTCAGCGGCTTGCCGGTCTGCACCTTCGCCTTCGTCGTATGCACGGCGGCGTCCTTGCCGTTCGCGGGCTTCGTGCGAGCGACCAGCACGGCCAGCAGATCGGCATCGGAATCATCCTTCTGGCCGGTCGCGCGCTTGTCGTGCCGCTTCTTCGCGAGAGCTTCCTCCCTGGCGTTCGCGGCATGCCCGGCGGCCTTCGCTTCGTGCCGGGTTTCGGCAGCCTTGGCCGCAT
>NZ_JAAGPS010000047.1:0-234 GCF_017105025.1 Paraburkholderia sp. Ac-20336
TAAAAAAAAAAAAAAAAAAAAGTAATCACGATCAGCTATACAACAAAAGAAAAAAGTACACAATGTACTAACTGTAATGATCTGAATCCTGTTCCTCACTCTCGACCACTCCACACCATTGGTGCGTGCGTCGGTCGTGAGCGTTACTATACTGCATTGTCTACGACTCGTTCTCTATGCAGCGAACGTGTCGTGCTCTGATTGTATTCTCGATCTGTGATAGTTGATCTCGTT
>NZ_JAAGPS010000048.1:0-48223 GCF_017105025.1 Paraburkholderia sp. Ac-20336
CGTGCCCACGGCGGCCGAGCGCGAGCGCGAGTTCCGCGACGAGCGTTTCCGCACCGCCCGCCGAGAGGGTGGGCACGACCTGCAACACCCTCATGGCAAGGTCTCCGGGATTGCGCCATGCCGGTCGGCGAGCGCGCGGCGCAGGCGCGTGAGCCATGCGTCGAAGCGGCTGTCCCAGCCGCCTTCCTGCTGCAGATGGCGGCGGGCCGCGGCGGCGACCCGATCCGGCGTGGCCCGCCGCTCGTGCACGATGTCCGCGATGGCTTGCGCGATACCCGGCCAGTCGTGTGCTGCGGGTTGCGGATTCACCACGAGCGCGGCATCGAGCGCGCCGGCCGCCTCGGGTGCGTTGCCTGCCGCGCTGTTGCAGATCACATGCAGACCCGACAGCAGGTACTCCCAGATCTTCGTTGGCGACGCGACCTGATTGATCACGTGATCGTCGCGGAAGATGATGCCGAAATCGGCGATACGCAGATGCGCATGAAGCTCGGCCGGCGGCACGCTCGCGATGATGGTGCCCGCACGATGCGCGAGCGGCCCGAGCTGTTCGCGCGCGGCCTGCGGATCGGCGGTGAAGACCACGAAGCGGATGCGGGCGGCCTGCGCGGCGAGCGTCGCCACGAAGCCGGCGATCGCGGGAATCCGCTGATAGGCGTGCACGCCGCCCGAGTACACGATGACCGTCTCGTCATCGGCGATGCCGTAGTCCCGCCGTGTTACGTGCACCGGCGTATGGGTGAAGCGCGGCGAAGACCTGACGTCGAGCACGAATGCCTTGTCGTGAAACGCCAGCGGACCGAGCTTGCGGCGCAGGTGGCCGATCATGCCGTTCGACACGACGAGGTACGCATCGCAAGCCCGCAATACCCGCGCTTCGTGCCGATGAAACCAGCGCGGCGCCTGCGGCGAGGCGAGGCGCTGCTGGCGGCGCCGGTATTCGGTTTCCTCGGGCACGGCCCCGTGCAGATCCGCGACCTGCAGGGCACGCGCCTCGCGCCACAGCGTGACTGCCGCGGCCTCGTGGCCTTCCGCCTGCACCACGGCTGGGCGCAGCCGAGCGCGCAGCGCGAGCATGAGCGGCCGGCCCCATAGCACGGCGAGGCGCCGACCGAGCTCGTAGCGCGAGACCGGCGGGGCGCTCCATTCGAATACCCGGCTTGCTCCGTGCTCGAGCAGCGCCGCGCGCCAGCTCCGGGCGCGGTGCGCGATCGGTACGAAGCGCAGCACGCAGACTTCGAATCCGCGTGCCGCATAGCTTTCCACCATCTGTAGTACGCGTGTCGCGTAGCCGGAAGTCGGTGCGTCCGCGTTGAAGCAAGTGATCAGCACGACGGGGCGTTTCGGGCCACCGGGGCCCGCCGTCGCCGTCATGACAGTGCCGGCAAGCCGAGCGACGCGCTGTGATGCTCGGGGGCATAGCGCGCGCGCAGGAACGATGCGATGCGTTCACTCGCCCGGCCGTCGCCGAACGGATTCCTGCGGGTCGAGCAGTCGCGGTAATAGGCCTCGTCCTTGAGCAGCCGGGTACATTCGTCGTAGATCCGGTGCTCGTCCGTGCCGACCAGCGTGACCGTGCCGGCCTCGAGTGCCTCGGGGCGCTCGGTGACGTCGCGCAGCACCAGCACCGGCTTGCCGAGCGAAGGCGCTTCTTCCTGGATGCCGCCCGAGTCGGTGAGGATGATCGCCGAGCGTCGCATCAGCCAGACGAATTCGGGGTAATCGAGCGGGGCGATCAGATGCACGTTGTCGACACCGGACAGCACCGACGCGGCGATGCGCTGCACGTTCGGATTCGGATGCACGGGGTAGACGACCTGCACGCTGGTGTCCGCCGCGATGCGTTTCAATGCGCGGCACAGCGAAGCCAGACCGTACTCGTGATTTTCGCGGCGATGGCCGGTCACGAGCACCACGCGCGAGTCGCCTTGCAGGAACGGGTAGCGCGCATGCAGCGCAGCCGCGACGCCGCCATGGCGGCGCGTATGGTCGA
The DNA here is from genome assembly GCF_017105025.1 of Paraburkholderia sp. Ac-20336. Taxonomy (NCBI): domain Bacteria; kingdom Pseudomonadati; phylum Pseudomonadota; class Betaproteobacteria; order Burkholderiales; family Burkholderiaceae; genus Paraburkholderia; species Paraburkholderia sp. Ac-20336. The sequence continues at coordinate 1,994 of NZ_JAAGPS010000048.1, forward strand.
GTGTCATCAGCAGCGCGTCGATCACGGTGTTGCCCGTCACGAGAATCGATTCGCCGGATATGCCTTCGGCCAGCAGATTGTGCTGCGCCTGCCGCGTCGGCGCGAAGTAGTGCGTGCTGACCAGATCGACGGCGCGGCGGTTGAACTCTTCCGGCCACGGCTGTAGCAGATCGCCGGTACGCAGGCCGGCCTCCACATGGCCGATGTCGACGTTCGCATAGAACGCCGCCAGCGACGACGCCATGGCCGTCGTCGTATCGCCGTGCACCAGCACGCAGGCCGGCTTGACCTCGGCGAGTACGCGACCGACATGCGTCAGCACGTTGGCCGTCAGGCTCGTGAGGTTCTGGTCGGCGCGCATCAGATCGAGGTCGATGTCGGCCTTGATCTCGAAGTTGGCGAATACCTGGTCGAGCATCTGGCGATGCTGGGCGGTAGCGCAGACGACGGTGCGAAGATGCGCTTCGCGCCGTAGCCGATGGATCACCGGCGCCATCTTGATGGCTTCCGGCCGGGTGCCGACGACGATGAGGATGGTGGGCTGGGTCATGACGGCTCAACGATTAGGGGAAAAGCGCATGCGGCGCGTGTCGCTCGAGTGACGCAGGAGCGAAGAAATATGATTCGTATGGCGAAATATCAGGAAACCAGTCCGGACGCCGTGAAGGCATAGCCGAACCCATGTGCGACGCGAATCGGCGTGCCGTCAGGATGGCGGCCGAGCTTGCGGCGCAAGCGGCTCACCAGGGCTTCGAGGCGCCGCTCGTCGTAGTGCCGATAGTCGTAGCCGAGCGCAGTGACGATGTCGCGCCGCGAGACCGGTTTGCCCGCGTGCGCGAGCAGGAGCGACAGCAGCGAACATTCGGTCGCGGTCAATTGCACCTGTTCGCCGTTGGGAGATAGCAGCAGCCATTTGCGCGACACGAGCAGCCACGCGTCCGACGGCTTCGCGCTATCCTGCGGTTCGGGCTCGGCAATCCGGCTATCGTGGTTGTCGCGGATGCGGCGTGCGAGGCTTTCCACGCAGGCTGTGATTTCGCGCGTGTCGTACGGGCGGGTCACGCAACTGTCGGCGCCGCTCTCGAGCGCCGCAATGCGCACTTCGTGATCCATCGCATCGATCAGCGCCACGATGCCGAGCCGGCGCCGCGCACGCAGCCGTGCGATGGTCGCCTCGACTTCGCCATGCGCCTCGCGGCTGCCGACCACGACGATGTCGCACGGATGTGCGGCCAGGTGGCGCGTGAGCGCGGCGGCGTAGGGCATGTCGGTGACGTGATGCCCCGCTCTTTGCAGCGCGATGGCCAACTGGGCACGCGCGGAGGGATCCAGTTCAAGGATGGCGATGAACATCACAGCACATCGCGAGCAGATTGGCGGCGTGCCGCATACAGCTGCATTGCCGCAAAAGCGCAAGCGGATGGTGCAGCATGTCCGGCCGTCTGGTTGTGTACGCGCGTGACCGCGCCACCCCGGTCATGCATTCTCTCGTCATTTCTTTTCATTTAATAACCTGTATTCCGACTTCGGCGATGCGGTTTTTTAAAGCGGAAATGGCCCGGTCCCAAGGTGTCTTCTATTGCGCCTCAATAGGCGGTTGTCGGCACGCATAACGGCATTTGGAAGCCGTGCGCATTATTTCGTGCCTTGACGGAAATAGCAGTGACGTCCGTCACAGATTGATGTCGGTTGTCCATTCATGTTTGCCGCGTCCGCATCCGCTTCTGTTCGCCTGCTTGAGCCTGCGGATGCCCATGCGCAGAGGTTTTCGTGACAAAACGGACCGGCGAAATTCACGGGCTACGAGTTTTGCCGCTCACGGGTTCTGACAAATTCCGACCATTGATGACGTGTCGGTCTGGTCATCGAAACACGCCTTTACACTTGCGCCGGTCTGACGGGGGAGTGGTTGAACAGGCATTGATGAATTCCACCACGCATTCACGACTCTTCTAAAAAGAGCTCAAACATGGAACCTGTACTGGTATTCGCGCTGGCCTTCTTATTGTCCGCCGCGCTGATAAAAACCCGTGGCTGGCATTTGAGAATGACAGGTGATAGCGACCTTGCAAGCGTGCAGAAAGTGCATGGTGTGTCGGTGCCGCGCATCGGTGGTATCGCGGTGTTCGGCAGTCTGCTGCTCTATGTGCTCGCCGCGCTCGCATGCGGCAATCGGAGTGCGTTTATCGAACTGCTTTCGTTGACGCTGGCGTGCGCGCTGCCGGCCTTCGGTGCCGGCCTTGTCGAGGACATGACGAAGGCGGTGTCGCCGGCGGTACGTCTCGCGATGACGATGGTCGCCGCGCTGCTCGGCTACTTCCTGCTGACGGCGAGCCTGACGCGAACCGGCGTGCCGTTTTTCGATCACGCCTTGCAGTTTACGCTGGTGGCGATACCGGTGACGCTCGTGGCCGTCTCCGGCGTATCGAACTCCATCAATCTGATCGACGGCTATAACGGGCTCGCGTCGGGCGTGTGCTGTGCGGTGCTGCTCGGCATCGGCGCGCTCGGCTATGCGAGCGGCGACACGATGCTGCTGCAGATGACGCTCCTATGCGTGGCGGCACTGGCCGGCTTCATGATGTGGAATTTTCCGTTCGGCCGGATTTTTCTGGGCGACGGTGGCGCGTATTTCGCGGGCTTCGTGGTGGCCGAACTGGCGTTGCTGCTCGTCGAGCGGGATCATGCGGTGGGCCCGTGGTCGGTGCTGCTGCTGAGCGGCTACCCGGTGACGGAGACGCTCTTTTCGATCGCGCGGCGTCGTCTCGTGACGCGCACGCCAGCAGCCGAGCCCGATGCGCAGCATCTGCATCACCTCGTGTATCGCTGGATCTCGCTGCAACCGTGGTCAACTGACACACGTCTCGGCGATCTGCGCAATCCGCTGACGACGGTGGCGTTGTGGCTGCTGAACGCGATGGCCGTCGTGCCGGCCGTCTGCCTGCGCGACAGCGAGTTGAGCACGATCATATGGCTGGGCGGATTCGTCGTGTGCTACGGCACGCTCTATTGCTCGCTGTATCGCGCCGGCACGTTCGGCGCCGGCTTCGTGCAGCGTCCGTGGATCGAGCTGTGATGGCGCGGACCACCTCGGAAAAGCGTGGCGCGGCTTCCGCTCCCGGCATCCTGTTCGACTTTTCGGGCATTCGCACGGGCGGCGGCGTGCAACTCGCACTGAACTTTCTCGATAGCGTGTTCTCCCGCGAGTGGGCTGGCCTGAAGCTTTACGTGGTGCTACCGGATACGGGCGAGCTGGCGCACTATCCGCTGAAGCTGCCCGCTTCGCATCAGCTACGTTGCCCCTCGCCGGTGCTGTGGCGTGTGTGGTTCGAACGTACGACGTTGCAGAGGTTCATTCGCGAGAACGGGATTGTCGTCATCAAGACGTTGTTTGGCGCCGGTTTGCCGCACGGCCGCAACGTGACGAGCGTGGTGGGCGTCGCGTATCCGATCATCTGCTACCCGGAGTCGCCGTACTGGCGTCATCTGCCGTGGCGCGCGGCGCTGCGTCAGCGCATCAAGAACGAGGCGCGCCGGCGGCGTTTGCTGGCGGCGGACCACGTGATCGTCGAGACGCCGGTCATGCAGCGCCGCATTGCCGCGCATTGCAGGCTCGCACCCGGCAAGGTGCATGTGTTGCCGCCCGCGCCGTCGGATTATCTGGGCGCGTCGCCGCGTACTGCTGCCGATGCGGGGCCGGTCACGTTCCTGTTCCTGAGCGGAGCGTCGCCGCACAAGAACCTGTGGCGTCTGCCGGCCGTCGCGAAGCGTTTGCTCGCGTCGGGCGCGGCGAGGCGTTTCCGTTTTCTCGTCAGTTGCGGGGCCGACGCGCTCGCGGGCGAGTTGAATGGCGATACCGCTACCGCCGCCCATTTCGACTTTCGCGGCGCGGTCGCGTCACGCGATATCCAGTCGCTGTACGACGAGGCGCACGTACTGGTGAATCTCAGCGACCTCGAGAGTTTCAGCAACAACTACATGGAAGCATGGAAAGCGAACGTACCGCTGCTCGTCAGCGATCGTGACTTCGCGCGCGAAATCTGCGCGGACAGCGCGATCTACTGCGAACCCCACGATGTCGAGCAGATTGCGCAACGCATGCTCGCCTTCGTGCGTGGCCAGGTGGATATTGCGCGGCTGGTGGCGAACGGCGCCGCGCGTTTGCGCCGCCTCGGCAATCAGGACACGCGGATGGACCAGATCCGCGCGATGCTGCTGTCGTACGCGGCCGACGCGGGTGTGCGGTGCTGAGCAGGCGAGACGTGCGTTACGCGCTGGTGGTGTGGGTGGAGACGGCGCTCGCGATGCTGTTTGCCATGCCGCGGTGGCGCAGTTGCAACGCGGTGAAGGCGTTGACGCTGCGTGCGCTCGGCGCGCGCATCGGCAAGCGCCCGGTGTTTTACCCCGGAGTCTGGATCGTGCCGGGACGTCATCTGGTCGTGGGTGACGACGTCGATTTCGCGCTGGGCGTAGTGGTCACGACGGGCGGGGGCGTGCAGATTGGCGACCGCGTGCTGATCGGTTATCGCACGCAGATCCTGTCGACCAATCATGTGATTCCGCCGCTGCCCGGGAAGGTGTTTTCGAGCGGCCATGCGGGCCGGCCCGTGAGGATCGGCGCCGATGTGTGGGTGGGGGCGAACTGCGTTCTGCTGCCGGGTGTGACGATCGGTGCAGGCGCGGTGATCGCCGCCGGCAGCGTGGTCACGAAAGACGTGGCGCCCAACGCGATCGTCGGCGGGAATCCCGCACGCGTCATTCGCACGAGAGCGTGATTGAAGGCTGTATTTCGCAAGACGGTGCATCAGCCTGATTCAGGCGCGACCGTCGATGTTCAACCTGCCGGATTCGTTTGATGATCAGGAATATTTTGGTCGTATGCACGGGCAATCTGTACCGCAGCCCGATCGCCGAGGCCCTGCTGCAAGCGGTGCTGCCCGACTGTGAAGTGCGTTCTGCGGGACTGCATGCCGCACTCGGCACACTCGCGCCGCAAGTGCTCAGGGAAATGTTTGCAGCACATGGCCTGACGCGCCCTCATTGGGCACCGTGGCAGATCGGCAGTGCCGACGTGGTGCGTGCCGATCTGCTGCTCGTCATGGAGACGGGGCAGAAGCGCGAGCTCGAGAAGCGCTTTCCGGCCGCGGCCGGCAAAACGTTTCTGTACGGCGCTTCAGTGGGCGGCGACATCGAGGATCCACACGGCGGCAGCGCTGAAGTACTCGAGCGCGTCTTCGAGCAGATCCGCGCCTGCGTGCCGGGATGGGTCCAGCGCATCGACGCGCTCAACGGAGCGCGCGAACATGGCTGATTCGACGACTGAACGTTTCTTTCTGCCGGGCGGTGCCGACCAGGAGCGCAAGCTCTCGTATTACCTGGAGCTCGTGCTGTCCAACAAGGCGCTGATTCTGCTCACGACTGCCGTCGTGGTGGTGCTCGGTGCGATCTACGTGCTGATCGCGCCGCCGACCTACGAATCGAATCTCGTCGTTCAGGTGGAGGACCAGTCCGGCGGTTCGAGCAACCTGCTCGGCGATCTGTCGTCGGCACTGCAGCTGAAAGCCGGTGCGCCCGCGGAAATGGAGATCATCAAGTCGCGGCTGGTGGTGTCGGCAGCGGTCGACAAACTCCGGCTCTACATCGATGCGAGACCGGTCATGCTGCCGGTCATCGGACGCTTCCTGCAAGGGCGGCCGCACGCGAACGGCGGCGTGAACCCGCCGCGCTTCGGCTTCGATAGCTACGCGTGGGGCGGTGAGGCCATCGACGTCGAGCGCTTCGACGTGCCGCCCGAACTCGAAGACAAACCCTTCACGCTGACGAGTCTCGGTGGCGGACGTTTCCGGCTGAGCAACAGTCAGGGCGGCATCGATGCGACCGGACAGGTGGGCGTGCCGCTCGTGCTGTCCAATGACCTCGGCACGATCGGATTACGTGTGACGAAGCTCGTTGCGCGCACCGGCGAACGCTTCGAACTGCGCCGTCATTCGCGGCTCGACGTGATCGACGGTTTGCAACGTGACCTGACGGTGCAGGAGCTGGGCCGCGAGTCCGACGTGATCGGCGTGACGCTGACCGGCCGGGACCGGCGCCGTACCGCCGAGGTGCTCAACGCGATCGCCAGCGAATACCTCGCGCAAAACCTCGAGTATCACGCGCTCGATACGCGCAAAACCATCGACTTCCTGAACGGACAGTTGCCGCGCCTGAAAGCGCAGCTCGAGCGCTCGGAAACCGCGTTCAACACGTACCGCAACCGCTACGGCACGATCGACCTGGCCGAGCAGACCAAGCTGCTGCTGGAGCAGTCGGTGGATGCGCAGACCAAGCTGCTCGAACTGCGTCAGAAACGCAGCGAGATGAACGAACGGTTTACCGAGCTGAACCCGGCGGTGGGCGCGCTCGATCAGCAGATCGGCACGCTCGACAAGCAGCTCGCGGGCTATCAGCAACGGATCGCGGATCTGCCCGCGCTCGAGCAGCAGCAGGTGACGCTGGTGCGCAACCTGCAGGTCGACACCGATCTGTACATGAATCTGCTGAACGCATCGCAGGAACTCGACATCGCGCATGCGGGCAAGGTCGGCAACGTCCGGGTGGTCGACTACGCGGTAGCGGCCGAACAGCCGGTCAAGCCGAGGAAAGCGCTGATCATGGTGTTCGCGGTGATTGGCGGTCTCGGCATCGGCACGACGCTCGCGTTCCTGAAGTGGGCGGTGTTCGAGGGCGTGCGCGATCCGGGTGTGATCGAGGAATCGTTGGGTTTGCCGGTACTCGCGCAGATTCCGCGTTCTTTGCGGCAGCACGCGCTGGATCGTGCGACGGCCGGCGGCACGGTGCTAGCCAATCGTTATCCTAACGAACCTGCCATCGAAAGTATCCGCAGCCTGCAGGTCGCGTTGCAGATCATGCTGGTCGAACAGGGCAAGGGCATGATCCTGATCGCGGGCCCGAGCCCCGGCGTCGGCAAGTCGTTCGTGTCGCTGAACCTCTCGACCCTGCTCGCGACCTCGGGCGAATCCGTCGCGCTGATCGACTGCGATCTGCGACGCGGACGCCTGCACAAGGCGCTCGGTCTGGAACGCGCACCGGGCCTGTCCGAATACCTGTGCGACAAGGCGGATCTCGAAACGGTGATCCGCAAGGGCGGGGGCGAGTTGCCCGACTTCATCGCCTGCGGGGACTATCCCGATGCGCCGGCCTATCTGCTGATGTCGCCGCGCTTCGTGGAACTGCTTGCCACGCTGCGCTCGCGCTATCGCTACGTGATCGTCGATACGCCGCCGGTGCTCGCCGTCGCGGATTCCGCAATCGTCGGCGGTCACGCAGACCTCTCGCTGATGGTGGCGCGTGAAGGCACGACCTCGATCGACGAGCTCGAACATTCCATCGCGGCTCTCAAGCAGGGCGGCATCCAGCCGCGCGGCATCGTCTACAACGACATGGACATGCGGCGCGGCCAATACGGGTCCGGCCGGCGGCGCTACGTCGGCTATTACACCTACGAGGAAGGCAAATGACCACACTCGATCTCGTTCCCGGCTCTTCCGCCGGCAGCCCGTCCGCCGCTGCCACGGCGAGCTACGATGTTTGCGTCGTCGGTCTCGGTTATATCGGCTTGCCGACCGCCGCCATCGTGGCGCAACGCTCGATTCGCGTGCTGGGTGTCGACGTCGACCCGCGCGTGATCGACGCGGTGTCGCGCGGCACCATCCACATCGAGGAACCCGGCCTGGCGGAGCAGGTCGCGCATGCGGTCGAGCGTAAGCTGCTGAGCGTCGCGCGCGCGCCGCAGCCGGCATCCGTGTTCCTGATCGCGGTACCCACGCCGTTCAAGGACGACTACGAGCCGGACCTGAAGTACGTGCGAAGCGCGGCGCTATCCGTTGCGCCGGTCCTCAAGCAGGGCGATCTGGTCGTGCTGGAATCGACCAGCCCGGTCGGTGCCACCGAGCAGATGTGCGAATGGCTCGCCGAGGCGCGCCCCGACCTCGACTTCCCGCGCAAAGGCGACACCGGGACGCCGGACGTGTTCGTCGCGTATTGCCCGGAGCGCGTGCTGCCCGGCCGCACCTGTATCGAACTCGTGAAGAATGATCGCGTGATCGGCGGCATCACGCCGGCGTGCGCGCACCGCGCCGCCGAGTTTTACCGCCGCTTCGTCGAAGGCGATTGCGCCGTCACGGACGCGCGCACGGCCGAGTTGTGCAAGCTGTCGGAAAACAGCTTCCGGGACGTCAATATCGCGTTTGCCAACGAACTGTCGCTCGTGGCTGCGCGGTTCGAGGTCGACATATGGTCGCTGATCCGGCTTGCAAACCGGCATCCGCGCGTGAGCATCCTCGAACCGGGACCGGGTGTGGGCGGTCACTGCATTGCCGTCGATCCATGGTTCATCGTCAGCGGCGCGCCCGAGCAGTCGCGGCTTATCCGTACCGCGCGCGAAGTCAATGATTACAAGCCGCAATGGGTGCTCGAGAAGGTGCGCCACGCGATTGCGGCCTGCCGCGCGACGCAGGGCGACGAGCCGGTGCGCATTGCGGTGCTGGGTCTCGCCTTCAAGCCGGATGTCGACGATCTGCGCGAAAGCCCGGCCGTGATGATCGCCGATGCGCTGACGCGCGAGCCGGGTTGCGATGTGCTGATCGCGGAGCCGCATATCGATGCGCTGCCGGCTGAGCTGCAGGCGCCGAACGCACATCTCGTCGAGGTCGATGCGGCGCTCGCGATGGCCGACCTCGTGGTGGTGCTCGTCAAGCATCGCGCGTTCCATTCGGTCGATCTCGCGGCGCTGCATGGCAAGGCGATCGTCGACACCAAGGGACTGTGGCAATAACGTGCGCGGTTTCAGAGTCCCTGCTCTCGCGCGCGGCGTGATGATGCGCGGCGCGCCGCTCGCGAGGCTCGGCCGCGTGGCTGGCTGGAGCGTGGGCGGCGCGCTGGCCGGGCGCGTCGCGGCCCTCGTGTCGGCGGTGCTGCTTGCCCGTGTTCTCGGACCCGCGCACTACGGTGAATATGTACTGGTGCTCACTACAGTCACATCGGTCGCGAGTCTGTCGACGAGTGGCCTCGGGGTGGCCGCCAGCAAGTATCTCGGCGACTTTCATGGCGAGATGGCGCCGCGCCGCGATAGCGGCGTGGTCATCGTGACACTCGCCGGGCTCGCTTACGCGGTACTCGCCGGTGGCCTCGTGGCGTGGTCGGCGCCGTCGCTTGCAAAGGAGCACTTTCACCATGAGACGCTCATCGGCCCGCTCGAGCTTGGCGCGCTGGCCGTGGTGCCGGCGATTGTCCAGGGCGTGGTGCAGGGCACGCTATATGGGCTCGAACGCTTTCGCACCAACGCGTCGATCTCGAGCGCTGGCGCTGTCTCGCTCGCCTGCACGGTGCCACTGTGTGCCTGGCTGGCCGGTGTAACGGGCGCGCTCGGCGCGCTGATCGTCGTGACGGGGCTATGGGCGTGTTATGGCGCGCGCGCGATCTGCACGGGCACCGGCTGGCGCGACGCGTGGCGCGCGACATGGATGCGGGCCGAAGCACGCCGCTTCGTTGCGCTCAGCACGCCGATCGTGCTGAGCGCGCTGGCGATGGCACCGGTCAACTGGCTCGCGCTGTCGCTGCTCTCACGAACGCCCACGGGGTTCGCGCAGGTGGGGCAGTACAACGCGGCTTACCAGTGGTACACCGGACTGACCTTCATCCCGACGGTGATTGCGGGCACCGTGCTGCCCGCACTATCACGGCTGCGCGCCTCCGGCGACGGACGCGGCTTCGCGCTGCTGACGCGTCATAGCATCGTCGCGAATGCGCTCGTCTCGTGTGCGTCGTCGCTGGCGATGTGGCTCATCGCCGGCAGGCTGATGGCCTTGTATGGCCCCGCGTACCACGGCGCCGCGCCATTGTTGCGATGGCTCGCGGTCGCCGCGGCGGCGAACGGAATGAACGCGGCGATCGGACAGATCATGACGGCGACCAATCGCTTGTGGTTCGGCCTGTCGGTCAATCTGCTGTGGAGTGCGATCTATCTGGGCTTTGCGTGGTATCAGGTGCCGCGCACCGGCGCTCTTGCCCTCGCACAGGGTCTCGTGATCGCGTATGCCGTGCACACGCTGATCCATCTGGTGTTTCTGCGTCTGCACCTGCGCGAAGCGGCGTTGGCGCAGCACGAAGAGCGGCCATCATGACTTCGACCGGGCTTGCCGGTATCGCGTCGCTTCGCACGACGCACCACACGCGCTGATGCAGCTTCGCTGCGACGCTCGCCACTTCCACCCGAAGAACCCATGGCTTTCATGAAACATATCGCTGTCATTCTCGCTTCTTTGGCATCTATCATCCTCGCAGGCTGTGCCTTTGCACCGGGCATGCGTTTCAATGCCGATTCCGCCACGCCGGCTCAGACGCAAGACGGCACGAGCGTCGACGTGAACGGACAACACTACGTGCTGCGGCCGCTGACGGTGGCGGGCGTCAACGCCGTCACGGCGGCACCCGTGCGGCCGGTTGTGGACGAGCCGGCTGAGGACGTCATGCAGTCGGGCATCGGCTATCAATACAAGGTGGGTGTCGGCGACGTGCTGCACGTGATCGTATGGGATCACCCGGAGCTGAACAATCCCGGCATCGGCGCGCAGTCGGGCAGCGCGATCCAGACCGGCAGCGCGCAGACGCTCGCGGCCCAGGCGGTGGCGTCGTCCAACGGCGGCGATGCACTGGGTCGCGTGGTGCAGGCCGACGGCACGATCTATTACCCGTACATCGGCACGTTGCGCGTCAAGGGCAAGACGGTGCCGGAGATCCGTGCGGCGCTGACGACGGGCATCGCGCGTTACGTGCGCGCGCCCCAGCTCGACGTGAGCGTGGTGAGCTTCCGCAGCCAGAAGGTGTACGTGACCGGCGAAGTGAAGCAGCCCGAAGTCGTACCGCTTACCGACGTGCCGGTGAACGTCGCGGACGCGATCGGTCTGGCGGGTGGTGTTACGCCTGAAGCCGATTTGTCGGGCGCCACGCTTACTCGCGGCAAAAAGCAGATTTCGATCGACCTGTATCGTCTGCTGTATCTCGGCGACATGCGCAACAACATCCGCCTCGTGGACGGCGACATTGTCGACATCCCGAACCGGCGTATCAAGAAAGTGTTCGTGATGGGCGAAATCGCCAAACCGGCGTCGCTGCCGATGCCGACGGACGGTCCGTACACGCTCGCCGAAGCGCTCAACGATGCGGGCGGCCTCAATCCGCTGACATCGAACGCGCGGCAGCTATATCTGGTGCGGGCGAGCGGCCTGAATACGACGACAGTGTTCCATCTCGACTGCTCGTCGCCGGTTGCGGTCGCGCTGGCCGACCAGGTGGTGCTGTCGCCGCGGGACATCATCTACGTCGACGCCGCCAGCGTGACGCGCTTCTCCCGCGTCATCTCGCAGATGCTGCCGTTTGCCGGCGGTCTCGCGGATCTCAAGAGCCTCGGCATGTAGCCGGCGCGGCACCTGATCCATTTTCGAGGGCATGTTGCATGGAACCGATTCGCCGCCGTTTTCTGGCCGGCTCGCTGGCGGCAGGCGCCGTCGGCGCGTCGGCGCTGCCTGTGCGCGCGCAAACGCCGAACGTCGATCCGGCACGGCGTGACAGCGTGTCGGTGTACGACTTCGGCGCCGTTGGCGACGGCGTCACCGACGATACCCAGGCAATCCAGCGTTGTCTGGCCTATGCGGCACACTCGCGTTGCCGGCGGGTCATGATCGGCGCCGATCACGTAATCACCGATCTCGATCTGACGCGCCTCTATTACGTCGGCCTGATTCTCGAAGGGACCAACACGACACATCAGCCGGCGCCCAATCACGCGAACTTCATCGTGCGCGGCGGCGCTTCGCAGGGGCTCGACATCTCGGGCACGTCGGGGCTCGTGCTGCGCAATCTGACGTTCACCGGCTTGCCCGCCGATCCGCCGCGCTGCGCGATCTTCGCGTCGCGCATCGCCGGGTCGATCGAAAGCTACGGGCATTCGCTTGAAAACGTGCGCTGCTACGGTCGCTATACGAGCGCAGCGGTCTATAACTACGCGGGCGAGATGTGGAGCTTCCGGCAAGGCGATTTTCGCAACGACTCGGGCGCGGCCACGCTGTACTTTACGACGCGTAACTCGCTCGGCCTTGCATCGAAATTTCGTGCGACCGATGCGCATGTGCGTCCGCTGACCGTCACGACGCTCAGCAATCTGAACGTCTATCACACGTCGCCCAACGGTGCGGCAATCTGGTTCGAACAGGATCCGGGTTCGTCGACCGATGCGACCGTGCAGCAGATTGCGATCGAGCATTGCTACGTCGTGGCGCGCGGCCACGCAGAAGCCGCTTTCCGCTTCACGGACATCGTCGGTAGCGTGCGGATCGTCGGTTGCACGGATGAGTCGTTCGCGCGCGGCGACGCGGATGCGGCAGCCGCCTGCATCGTGGTCGACGGCACGCGCACGCTGCGCGGCATGGCGCTGGAGGACAACGTGTTTTTTCCGCGCACCGCCGTCATCGATGCGCGCGCGCCGGTGCAGGACTATCGCGCGTCGCAGAATTACGTGTGGAATACGCCACGCACCTGGCGCTTCGCACACCTTTCGAACGCGGTGCACGCGACGCTGTTTCATAACGAGTTTTTCATCGTCACCGGGCACGCGGAGCGCGTCGACGTGCGCGCGGTCGATGACGACACCGCGACGACTCACGTGCGGATGGCGGGCACTGCGCAGGGCCATGACGCGGCGCTGATTTCGCCGCTGCCGCCGCAGGGGCGACTGGAGCCGCGGCGTAGCGGCCAGATTCTGTTCGACAACGCCCACCAACGTTTTTTTATCGCAGTTGCTGCTGCAACGGCGGGTCCAGCGGCGGCGGGGGCGTGGCGCGAAGCGGGCGAGCGGAGGGTGGCGGACGCGCTGCCGCAAAGCGGCAATTTTGCTGCGGGGCAGTTGATCTGGCGTGCTCGTCCTGCACCAGGAACGGGCATCGGCTGGGTCTGTATCGAAAGCGGCTCGCTGGGCGAGACCGGTTTTGTAACCGGTCGGGCGGAGGCAGGCTCGCAGTCGCTACGCATCCAGTGCGGCGCCGCGCCCGGCGTCGGCTGCTACGTACGTATCGATGGGTGCCCCGACACCGTGCAGATCGTCGCGGTCGATGGCGACATCTGCACGCTCGATACGGCGCTTTCCTGCGCGGCGAGCGGACAGGTGCGTCTGCAGCCGCCGCGCTTCGCCGACTGGGGCACGGTCTCGGCCTGACCAGACGATGGCCGACACGCCTGGATTTGTGACCGGCGTCACTGCAGCGGGCAAAACGGTGCCGTAGGATTTTCGCGCATACGGGGATTTTTTCCATGATGTCAGCGAAGGCCTAAAAATGAAAATAACGCATGCTGCAAGTATTCACCGGGACCGGGACGAACTGATCCGCCTGCCGTTGCCGACCTTCTCGCTGCACGATGTGCTGTCCGACGAAGAGATACGGCGAATCGAGCAGTGGACAGATGCATGGCTGGAAGTCGCGATGGAACTGGGGTTCGTCAGATGGCCCTATGTGATAGACAGCGCGATGGTTGCCGATATTCAGTCATGCTATCGAATGAAGATGGCGCCGGAGGAAGCGGTGCTTTTTTGCTATCGCATGCACGGCGAAAGCAGACTGTTCTGACGTTTACCGACGGTTTCTGACACGTCGCATCGCCAGCCGGAAAGACCCCCTACACTGGCGACGCCTCAGCTAGGAGAGCACTCAAGCGTGCATGCACGATACCAACCATTTCGAGCGAATGCGCTCGCAGCCGCCATGGCTTCGCTGTTCGCCGCGTACGCGCATGCCTCCGCGCCGCCCGCGCTGAATGCGCTCGGGCAGGCCGGCGGCCTCGTGATTCCTTATGCGTTTGCGCTGCCGGAAGGCACGGCGCAGGCCCAGTACGACAACTATCTGGACCCTCGGTACGGGCAGCGCGCGACCGGTGCCCAGTTCTACTGGGGCGCCGTGGGCCTGTTGCCCTACGTCGAAGTGTCCGGCGGTCTCGCGAACTATCCGGGAGACGTACCTGCCGCGTATTCGGGCGCCGATCATTTCGTGTTCCGGCATCTGATGGCCGACATCAAGGTGCAGGTGCCGCAATTCTTTCGTTATCAGCCGGCGATCGCGTTCGGCATGACCGACGTCGGCGGGCAGACGCACTATTTCCGCTCGAAGTACGCGGTGGTGTCGCAGAACGTCGGCCCGGCGACATTGACGCTCGGCTACGGGCAGGGCGATCGTCTGAATGGGCTGTTCGGCGGCATGCAACTGGCGCTGTGGTCGACCGGCCTGTCGTTGCTCGCCGAAGATGACGCGAAGACGCCGTATGCGGGGGTGCGCTATCAGTCGCCGCCGCTCCGCTGGCTGGCCGACGCGAGCGTCATCGGCACGGCGATGCGCTCTCTGCGCTCGACCGGCGGCGTGGCGCCGCGCACATCGTTTTCCGTTGCGGTGCAGATTCCGTTGGGTCACCGGTTCGATCCGCCGTCAGGCGAGTTGCAGACCTCAGACGATGCGGCCGGGCGGGCATCGGCGAGTATCGTCGCGGATCACGACGTGCAGGGGGCGCCTCGTCCCATACCGGTCAATGCGGTGCTCGCGCCCGCGGCGGACATCCATTCGGCACCGGTGTCCGATAGCCTTGCCACTCAATCGTTCGGTATGCAGAAGGTGGTGCCGGTGCAGGTTGACGACGCGCTCGGCGAACCGTCGGACGAACCGGCGGCGCTCGACAGCATCGTCTCGCGATTGTTTGCAAACGGACTGGAACGGGTACGCGCCGGCGTCGATGGCCGCGATCTGATCGTCGAATATGAAAACCATCGCTACAACCAGAACGAGGCCGACGCGCTCGGCATCGTACTTGGCGTGGCGAGCGTCAACGCGCCGGCTGGTATCGAGAGAATCCGCGCAGTGATAAGAAAAGACGGTCTGGTGATCGGTGAACTCACGATTGATCGCGCCGCTTATGCGCGCTTTCTTGCCGATGGAACACCCGGCACGCTGGCGTCGACGATGACGATGCGCACGCGACCCGACTACGACGCGAACTCGGTCGCCTGGCATGGCGACGAGCACCGGCATGGTCTGACGCGCATCGAGATCAAGCCGATCATGAACTATCTGTACGGAACCGAATACGGCAAGCTCGATGCGTCGATCGGCGCCAATGTCGTCGGTTACGTGCCGCTGTGGCAGGGTGCGGAGTTGGTCGCGAGCTACGTGGCGCCGTTCTATCACACGGCCAATATGGATGCCGGACGCGTGTTCAGCCAATACCGTCTGCACGCCGGCCTGGCCGATGCGGCACTCGCGCAGAGTTTCTGGATCGCGCCGGGTGTCCTCAACGTGCTCGCTGTCGGACGGTTCGACTTTCATAACGTGGGGGCGGAAAACGAAACCACCGTGTTCGTGCCGGGGCGGCCGGATCTCGTGAGGTTGCGGCTCGCGTATCTCCGTCAGGAGCCGGGCAATGAGAGTCTGCCTCGCGAGGTCAACGCCGCGCTCACTTACCGATGGGTTCAGCCCGCGTGGAAGCTGTGGGTCGAAGCCGGCGCCGCGCGCTTCGTCGGCGGCGACAAAGGGCCGCTGATCACGGTGACGCGCTGGTTCGACGACGTGTCGTTCAGCGTGTATGCGGAGCACAGCGGACAGGGCAGTTATGTCGGTGCGGCGATCAGCTTCCCGTTGACGCCACGTCAGGGCATGAAGCCGGGCATGACGCAGATAGGCGGCGCGGATCAGTTCAGCCTCGATTTCGCGACGCGCGTCGGCGGAACGAACTACGTCAATTCGACGGCCGACAAGAGTATCGACTTCGCCTACAACCCGCAGTCCGTGCTGCTGAACCAGGGCCGCTTCAGTGCGGAATATTTCGCGACGCAACTGTACCGGATGCGTGACGCGTACCAGCGCTACGCTGTGCCGTCATCCGGAACGCCGAAGGATGCGCAACCCGAAAAACACGCTGCCGCGTTCGGCGCAAGGCATCGGCGCACCGTGTGCGCGAATTTCTATCGGGCAGTCGGCACCGACTCCCAACCGTCTGATTCCTGTCAATGATTTCCTTCCCGGAGAAACCTATGAAGCTTGCTCGGCATTCCGTCAGCTGGATGTTACGGCTGGGGTCGGCGGCCATCGTCATCAATGCGCTGACTGCGTGCGGCGGCAGCGGTACATCGCCCAGCGCGAACATCAATGGCACCGCGGCGATCGGCGCACCGCTAGCGGGGGCCACGATCCAGCTCACCTGCAAGAACGGTGCGACGACGACGACGACCAACGCGGCCGGCGCCTATAGCGCGACGTTCGCATTCGATGCGCCGTGCGTCCTGACCGGGACTGGCGGCAGCACCGTGCTGCATTCGTTTGCAGCGGGGTCGGGCACCTACAACCTGACGTCGCTGACCGAGCTGCTCTTCAACTATCTCGCCGCGCAGCTCGGCACGACGGCTAACGGTTTGCTGACTGGCATTAGCAGCAACACGACGTTCCAGAGCGCGCTCGCGAACAGCACGGTGATCCTGAATGCCGAAGCCGCAGTCGCGCAAATCATCAAGAACACCTACGGGATCACGTTGTCGTCGTCGGCATTCCTGACCACCGCATTCGTGACCGGCCAGCCGGGACCCGACGCGGATCTCGACAAGCTGCAAAGCGCCGGTGCGCTCAGCGCGTCGGGCGCGCCTGCCGCGGCGCTGCTGCAGCAAACGATCACCGCGGGCGCGGCGAATCCGATCAGGAGCGGCGGCGGTGGCGCGACCGGAGGCACTGGCGGAACAGGCGGTACGGGCGGCACCTGAGGCCGGCGATCAGTCGCCCCGTCTGATCGGATCAGATACTGGAGGTCTGGCAAGTCATGTGCGGTATTGTCGGCGCGGTAGCGCAACGTAACATCGTCCCTGTTCTGATAGAAGGACTGCGGCGGCTGGAGTATCGCGGCTACGACTCGTGCGGTGTGGCGGTACTGGCGGGAGGCGAGCCGACACGCGCGCGGAGCGTCGCGCGCGTGGCGGATCTCGACGCGCAGGTGCGCGACTGCCGCCTCGCGGGCATGAGCGGCATCGCGCATACGCGCTGGGCGACGCATGGCGCACCTGTCACCGACAACGCGCACCCGATCTTTTCCCGCGATGCGCTGGCGATCGTGCACAACGGCATCATCGAGAACTATGAGTCGTTGCGCGAAATGTTGCGCGATAAAGGCTATACGTTCGTGTCGCAGACCGACACCGAAGTGATCGCGCATCTGATCCATCGCGTCTATCGTGGCGATCTGTTCGCGGCGGTGCGCGAGGCGGTGGGGCAACTGCACGGTGCGTATGCGATTGCGGTGCTGCACAAGGACCAGCCGGATACGGTGGTGGGTGCGCGGCAGGGCTCGCCGCTGGTCGTGGGGATGGGCGACGGCGAGTACTTCTTGGCGTCGGATGCACTGGCGCTTGCGGGCAGTACGGGAGACTTCGTTTTCCTGGAGGACGGCGACGTGTGCGAGTTGACGCTCGGTGGCGTGCGGATGGCGGACCGTTCCGGCGCGTCCGTGAGGCGCCAGGTCCGTCATGTCTCGGCGTACGGCGGCGCAGTCGAACTCGGGCCGTATCGCCATTTCATGCAGAAGGAGATTTTCGAGCAACCGCGCGCGATCGGCGACACGATTGCGCAGGTCGATCACTTCGAGGCGTCGCTGTTCGGCGCGGAGGCAGGCAGGGTGTTCGCAGGCATCGACAGCCTGCTGATTCTCGCGTGCGGCACGAGCTACTACTCGGCGTTGACGGCGAAGTACTGGCTCGAATCGGTGGCGAAGATTGCGACGCAGGTGGAGATTGCCAGCGAGTATCGTTATCGCGAGTCGGTGCCGGATCGCAAGGCGCTGGTCGTCGTGATCTCGCAGTCGGGCGAGACGGCCGATACGCTGGCAGCGCTCAGGCATGCGCAGTCGCTGGGTCATGCGCATACGCTGGCGGTGTGCAATGTCGCAACGAGCGCGATCGTGCGGCAGACGTCGCTGTCGTTCCTCACGCACGCGGGCACAGAGATCGGGGTGGCGTCGACCAAGGCGTTCACGACGCAGCTGGTGGCGCTGTTTACGCTGACGGTGACGCTTGGCCGGCTGCGCGGCCATGTGAGCGCGACGCAGGAGGCTAATTATATTTCTCAATTGCGGCATCTGCCGGCAGCGCTCAATAGCGTGCTGGCACTGGAGCCGCAGATCATCGCTTGGGCTGAGGAGCTTTCGCGGAAGGAACATGCATTGTTCCTCGGGCGTGGGCTGCATTATCCGATCGCGCTGGAAGGAGCACTGAAGCTGAAGGAGATCTCATACATCCACGCCGAGGCGTATCCGGCGGGTGAGCTGAAGCACGGGCCGCTCGCGCTGGTCACGAAGGCAATGCCGGTGGTGACGGTTGCGCCGAACGACGCACAACTGGAAAAACTGAAGTCAAACCTTCATGAGGTGCACGCGCGTGGCGGCGAGCTTTACGTGTTCGCGGATGCGGATACCAAGATCGTCAACGACGAAGGGCTGCATGTGATCCGGATGCCGGAGCATTATGGGCTGTTGTCGCCGATCCTGCATGTGGTGCCGCTGCAGCTGCTCGCGTATCACACGGCCTGTGCGCGCGGCACCGATGTGGACAAGCCGCGCAATCTGGCTAAATCGGTCACGGTGGAATAGTCGCGTAGTAACGGTGGCCCTGGTATTGAACGAGGTGCAGACGAACAGAAGCGAGTATGTGCGTTCTCGTAGAAAATCAGAGAGGTTCTTGTCTGCACGCATAGATCGAGACATACCTGTGATGCGCATCACAGCGAGATATTCAGGAGAATGGAATACTGATGGCCAGTTCTGGCGCTGTCCTCGGAGTTGCCAGAACGCTTTTTGCCGGCTTGATTCAGCCGGCTTTTTTTTGTCCGGGGCGGTCGCAAGCCGATTGTATGATCTGATTCGCGTATCGGATAACGTGAAATTGATATGTTGAACGTATATGCAAATGTGTGTCGTGGCGCTTCAGGTGTCGGCTCGATCGGAAAATCGCGGGTGAGGAAAGAACGGCGTGCGGTATCGCCTCGCAGAAGATAACTGGCTCGTTTAACCCGGCGAGGCGGTCCGTGGACCGCGCGGCAACGAGATCGTCCTGAGCGCGCGGCCGAGCGGCTTTTCGATTGTGCGGTAGCCGAGCAGCGCGATGCCTACCGACAGCAACACGCTCGCCGCACATATGACGCTGCCCGGTAGCCGATGATGTGTGTCGAGCATGCTGAGCACCTTCACCGCCACGGGTACTGTGAAGACGTGCATCAGATAGAGCGAGTAGGACGCGTCGCCGACCTTGTACAGCGACGCCGGCCAGCGGATACGTGTCTCCACCGCGACGGCGGCGGCGACCAGCAGCGCCGCCGGCATCCCGAACGACAGGAACCGGATCGCGTCTTCCACATGAGGGCCGGGCAGCCACAGTGCCGCTAGTGCCACAGCAAGCATGATGGCTGCGTGGAGCGCTGAAAGGCGCATGCCTCGCGTGTACAGTGTGCCGACAATCACGCCGAACACGAATTCGAGCGTAATCGGGCTCGTGTAGGTTCGCAGCGCGATGTTCGTGAAACCGACGAGTCCGAGCAGCGAAGCCGCGCAGAAGAACGCGCTGATGAGCGCCACACGTCGCTGCGCGACCAGGATCGCCACTGCGTAGACGAGGTAGAACCACATCTCGTAGTTGAGCGTCCAGCCGACGTTGAGTACCGGTGCAGGTTCGCCCAGCGGATTGCGCCACGGAATGAACGCGTAAGACGCGATGACGTGCGGCAGGCTGAACGTGGCGGCGCCGAAAACGCGTGGCGCAACGATCAGAAGCATAACGAAGCAACTGGTCGTAATCCAGTAGAGCGGAACGATACGCGTGAGGCGAGAAACGATGAAACCGCGCGCCGCCTGCGCTGACTGCACGGTATGCTGGGTCGTGGCCGCCATGACGAAGCCGGAGACGACGAAAAAGATGTCGACGCCGATCTCGCCATAGCCGCCGATGACCTGCGCCGCAGCGATCGTCCATCCGTGCCTGACGATATTTGCGCTTGCGTGAAACGTGACGACGAGCAACGCGGCGAGCGCTCGTAGTACCTGAATCGACTTCAGCTTATGGATGGAGCGAGAGTCATCGGGCATGGGTGGGCTGATTAGCGGGTTCCGCGGACCGGCGTGAGGGATGCGACCTTCAGGAATACGAACACGGCTGCGGATAGCCACATCGGCGTCGTGACAGAGTTGGTCGCGTTGGCGGCGGCGCCGCGAATCACAAAGAAGGCGATCCAGCACGCTTGCGGCAGGAACGCGCAAAGCGTGAGCGGGTCGCGTGACGTGAGCCATTTCAAACCGCGGATCAGCACGGCCCAGATCGCGCCATAGACGACACCCGCATAACCGTGAGCCGCGAACGAGTCCGCATACCAGGTAAACGGCATGTGATAGAACCCGTCCGGCGTGACGAATCCGTAAAAATCTTGCGCGAACTGGATCGCCGGATCGAACGAGTCCGGATCGATCTTCAGGAAGTAGTTGAACGCGCCAGTCAGGAAGCCCGCAAGCGGGGTCGCGGTCGACAGGTCCGTTGTGCCCGTGTATTTGTAGAACACGACATGCAGCCCATGTGTCAGGAACATTTCGGGCAACGCGATCTCACTGGCGGGACGAAGCAGCAGCAGCGCAAGGGCTGCCGCAAGCATGGCGCTACCATAGACTGCGAGTTTCTTGCCGAGGTTGCGATCGGAATTCGCGAGCAGTAGCAGCACGAGCGGCATCAGCGGCATCAGCAGGAACGAGCGCACGCCGGTTTTCAGGCAGAAGTAGGCGTAGATAAGCATGACGACGGCCATCACGGCATAACTGCGCATCAGATATGCCATCACGAGAGTCGACGTGCCGACGATCATCAGCACCCAGCCATATGCAACGCCGCGATATGACACATAGCCCGCATAGTCGATCGATCCTGATTCGAAGAAATAGACGACCGCGCCTAGCACGAACACGCCGAAGTAGATATTGCGGATCAGCCCCGCATCGATGCCGATATAGCCCCGTCTGAGCTCGAACGGCGTGCTGCCGATCGATAACACCGAGAAGAAAATCAGATTGAACGTCGCCGCGTACAGACTGACCTGAAGGAAAGTCGTTTCGTCGATCTCGTAGATCTTGCCGGTAAAGCCCTCCTGGTGCATGAAGACGCCACCCAGGTGAAACACGAGGATCAGAAACGTGTAGTACGTAGCGATCAGCGCAAAGAAGCCGCAGAAACGATCGCGGCGAACCAGCCAGCCCGACCACACGAGGGACACGGCTACGCTGATGAAGTCGACGACGCTGGCGTCACTCAGTGAGAAGTCCATCGTGAAGTCAGTCGGGGATTGAAATAGCACTCGCCTCGCGCAATCGATATGCAAGCCGGCGGAAATGCGTCGCATGCGGGCGCGCTCATGTGTGGGCTGCCGACGCGACCAGTATAGGGGCGGCGATGCGCCGGATGATCGGCACGTCAGGAATTGTCGGAATTTGGGAGGATGTGAGGCCGGCGCCATTCTTTTTTTGCTCGGCGTGACGCATATATTGTCCCTGATCGGAACGTGTCAATCATCTTTCCGAACGCAGTCTTGCCCAACGTGTGTTTAGAAGTTTTTTATAACGCGACATTGAATTTGTATGCAGATATCGAGGTTCGTAGTACCTTTCTCATGGCCACTTCGTTCTAATGTACGGACGGGGCAGAACGGCCCACTGACCTGTTACAGCGCCTCGACCGCTTCAACTAGCCGACTGATTATCCTGATCTCCTTGGCCGCGAGAAGTTTTTCCGCTTCTGAGAGCGTCTTGAACATGTCACGCAATTCCTTCGCCGCCTCTTTTGCAGCCTGAAGTTCGCCCAGATCGATTGGCATGCTCATTTGATTCGAATTCCTTACAATAATTTACGTGAATTCAGGAAACACGCTGTGCGGACTTCATATTCAAACTCTTGACTGCACTAAAACGGGTGTGTGACCCGGGCGCTCACCGCGAGTTCGCATACCGGACACACGGGCATCGGCGTCATCCTTATCCGGGCGAGCCTTCGTCGACGCGGTCGATGCGGGGGAGCCGGTCGGAGCAATGTTCGAGCCATGGTAAGCCGTGACGGCGTACGTTTCACAAAGCCCTTATGGACTGAGGATCTGTTGGCGCAATCGTAACAAACTTCACGTAGGGTTACGTTACAAACCAGGGCCTGCTACGGGCAGCACTCAGGCAATGCAGCTGCGTGATCGCTCGGACAAGACGGTGTCACAAATGAGGTCTACAGGTTGCAACGTGACAAACGAAATCGTACGGTGAGCACTTGCGGAGGAAATTGAATCCCGGATGGACGGGTGACGTACCTTGATACCGCAGCCGTGAATAGGGAAGCGGAACGCCGCCGCGTCATCGATCGTGGCCGATCGTACGAGCCAACGCGGCGCGCCCCGAACTAGTTTATCGAGCCATGCATCCACGCAATCGTGAATAGCGCGTGTGCGGCCAACGCTCAATGATCCTGGGCGACGCGGCACGCATGGTCGAGCAGCCCTTCGGCCGTGCCGCTGCCATTGTCGACGTCGATGCCGCTATTGACGATCAGCCAGCCATCGGTCGCGGCGGAGGCTCCCGCGCCCGTCACGAGAATGGTTTGCCTCGCCATGGTCGCGGGCTCGGGGTTGTCGCGCGCGACGATCCGGAACGGGTTGTCGGCGCCCGTCAGCGACATGACGCGCATGATCCGGTAGCGTTTGCCGTCGAGCGTGTCCCATTGCCATTGGCCGGGCGTATCGTGTGCGTGGTTCGCGAGTGCGACGCCGGCTTCCCGCTGCATGCAGTCGATATGGATATGCAACTGGTTTTGCGAGCGGCGATATTCGGAGTTGATTTCGAGGCCCAGCCGATCGTCCGGTAGTGTGCGCTTGACCGCTTCCTGCACGTAGTGGCGCGAGTCCCACGCGTCGCTCCAATAGTCCTTCGCATCGGGCGCGAGCACGAGCGGACTTTCGATTCCCGTAATGCGGTCCGTCGGCATCAGCAGGTACTGCGAGCGTCCGAGAATATCCTTCAGGACGACATAGCGCTTGTCGAGATCGACGAGCGTGCATTGGCCCGGCGTGCCGGTTGCCTGCTGCGACGGCACGCAGCGTATGTCGACGATTTTCCATAGCGCGTTGGAATCGACCGTTGCGAGGCGTGCGCATGAAGTCGTGGCGAGGGCGGCTGCCAGTGCCGCGGTCAGGAGCGAGAGGCGATGCAAAAGGCCGCGTTGCGGATGAGCGGTGGCGGGTGTCGTCATTGTTGTTTAACGGAGTGTTTTCAAAAGCCTGTCAAAGGCGCGGGTATCAAGGATGATATAGAGGGATAACTTCAAGGGATAACAGCGGCGGATGACATCGCCGCGGTCGGCCGCGTGGTCGTCAAAGCACGGGCGCGGGCAACGCGCCGAGAATGTGTTCGAACGCGATGCCGATTGCGAGCAAGCGTCTATCGCTGCCGAGCGGGCCGTCGAGTTCGAGACCGACCGGCAAGCCGTTCGCGCTGATGCCGGCCGGCAGCGAGAGCCCGGGAATGCCTGACGTGCTGGCCGGATCGGTATTGCGCAGGAAGGCTTCCATCGTATCGATCGGCGGGCCGCCGTCGATCGATACCGTCGACGAGCCTTGCAGATCGTCGATCGGCACCGCGGTCAACCGCGTAGTGGGAAACAGCAGCGCGTCGAGTTGCGCGTGCGCGAAAGCGGCGGCCATATAGCGTTGCAAACGCGGACGCCAATAATTGAGCGCCGTCGGATAGTGCGAGCCGAGCGCGTCGGCGAGTACTTCGTCGTAGATTGCGCGCACGTCGGGGCTCGCGAT
The DNA here is from genome assembly GCF_017105025.1 of Paraburkholderia sp. Ac-20336. NCBI lineage: Bacteria > Pseudomonadati > Pseudomonadota > Betaproteobacteria > Burkholderiales > Burkholderiaceae > Paraburkholderia > Paraburkholderia sp. Ac-20336. Next base: position 25,936 of record NZ_JAAGPS010000048.1, read on the forward strand.
GCGCGCGGCTATTCCGGCAACCGTTTTCACCGGCGCATGATTCGCGACGAGCCACGCGAGCACGTCGTCGCGCGCTTCGTGAATCGCGATCGGTCCGCCGACCATGCCGTTCAGATGTTCGAGTTCGCTCAGCGCGAGCGGCACGAACGTCACGCTGGCCGCTTCGAGCTTGCGCAACGCGGCCCGCGCGACACCGTCGACCTGCGCTTCGAGTCCGTCCCACAACGGTTCGGGCAGGCCGATGCGAAGCTGGTCGGGCGCGAGCGTGGGTAGCGTGCCGTCGCCGCTGATTACGCCGTCGAGCAGCGCGAGATCGGCCACGCTGCGTGCCATCGGTCCGACCGTGTCGCGCGTATGGCTGATCGGCACGACCGCGTCGGGATCGTGATAGCGCCGCTCGGCGCCGCCATTGCCGACCGATGGACGCAATCCCGCAGTGCCCGTCAGCGCGGCGGGAATGCGCGTCGAGCCGCCGGTGTCGGTGCCGAGTCCGGCAGGCACGATGCGCGCCGCAATGGCGACGGCCGTGCCGCCCGACGAACCGCCCGGCATCAGCGAGGGATCATAGGGATTGCGTACCGGCCCCGCATGCGCGGCGAAGTTCGTGCTCGTAATGCCGAATGCGAGTTCGTGCATATTGGCCTTGCCGAGCACGATCGCGCCCGCATCGAGAAGGCGTTGCAGCGAAGGCGCGTTCGTCGCCGGCACGAAGCCCGCGAGCGCGGGTGTGCCCGCCGAGGTCTGCAAGCCCGCCGTGTTGATATTGTCCTTGACGACGATCGGCAGGCCGGCCAGCGGCAGACGTGCTCGCGCTTGCGCGGACAAGGCGTCGATATGCCGCGCGGCCGCGAGCGCACCGTCGAGATCGAGCGTGGTGAGCGCGTTCAGATGCGCGAGCGCGGCGGCGCGCGCGAGCAGCGTGGCGACGTAGTCGGCGGCTTTGAGGCGGCCCGACTGCAGCGCCTCGACCGCCTGTGTCGCGGTCAGCGCGAGTTGTGCGTCGACGGTCCATGTCATGAGCGGCGGCTCCGTATCGATGCTCGCAACCTGCTCCGGGATGGGCGTGCTGTCCGGCAAACACGAAATCCGGAGAGAGGGGGCGGGAGTTTCTGCGGCATCCGTCGAAGTAGCGGACAGGTTACGCGTGCGGAAAGCGAACGCAGGGGTTGAGCTATTCTGGCACAACCGCCTGAAAGAGGATGCCGGGTAATGCAACGGCGGCGCAGAGGTAACGGGCATCAACGCCTGCGCGCCAGAATTCTATCCACGGCCGCCTTGCCCGATTTGGGGCTGGCGTAAGGGGTGTCTGTGCTTGCCGTGCCGGCCAGGAATCGCGTCCACCCGCGCAGCGGGTTAAGGCGAGCGGCATGCGATTTGTCGCCGAATTGCCTGCCTTGGCAACAGCCCGTTCGTTTTTCTGAAACATGCTTCGCATCAAAAGAGTTTCCCAGGCGAAGTTCGACCGATCATTTCCGGTGATACTCCGTCCGGCATAAGGCCTGCTGAATGTGCCATGCCCGGGCGTCAAAGTGGGGTGGGTAACTACTTTGGAAGCCGGTGCGAGATGCATGCGAGTCAACTATTTGGACTCGCTCCTGCATGACCGTACACACGGTGGCGTTCAGGTTAGAAAATGTGTTCGCTGGCAATCTGCGATGAATTGATAGCAAGCGAATTTCTGTCAAGATCGCAGGGGACAACATGCTAGGCATCGACAAGGTGTCGTCTTTATTGACGACCGTTTTTTCTCCTGAAGCCCCGTCCGCAGACGTTCTCACTGCACCGTCAGGATCATCTCCGCCGACCCGCCAGCCTATCTCCGGTGCGCTGGGAGGACTCCCCGAACTGGATAACCGTCTCAAGGTCGCACGGTACCTTCTATCGTCGGGGATCGTGCCCGCGGAGCAGGTACGCACCAGGCTGATCCCCGCGATCAAGTCACAGCAGGCTGTAGTGCGTGTCAAGGACCAGCCGCCGTCGATCAGGCCGACATCGGAAACAGGCGAAACCGCCCGCGAGCAAGTGCTTGAGAAGGAGCGTGCATCGAGCGAACCAGCTCCTGCCGAAAGCCCGTTTTCGCTTGCGGCCCGGAGCCGCAATCTCAAGACCTTGCTTGCCGCCAGGCACTATGACGAGCCGCTATCTTTCGATTTCAGCAAGATGCGGGAGGCATTCTGGCTGGGTTCGAGCGAGAGCGTAATGAAAACGACTGCTCCCGCCGTGGCTCAGACCGTCAGCGATGTCACCACCGCGCTTGCCTGGTATGTCACTAGCAAGACGACGGGCATGATTGCCGGCGCAAAGCCGCAGGCGGCTGGAGATTCGGTCGAAAAAATGCCTGACGGGCTGAGCGCCCGCAACATCGTGGTTTCGCTCGCCAGGAACACGTTGAGCAATTTCGCCTATGAAGGAACCTGGGCTGCAGTGCACAACGGGATCGAACAATTGCGCGCATCGCAGCGTCCCCGCACGGAACTCGATCCCTACCAATCGAAAATCCGGGTGCACACTAAATTGATGGATGAGTCCCGAGATTACATGGCTCAAGCGCTTGATCCCCTGACCCAGGGGAAAATCAACGATATCGATAGCCAAATTGTCCAATGCCTGCAAAATCCAGCCAATGGTATGAAAGGACTGGCGCAAGCCGAGCTGTTGATGGCAAGGCGAGAAGTGCTGGTGGGCTCGCGGATGGTGACAAGGCACGGGAATGAGTGGCTCAAGAGTTCCAGGGTGCGCAAAGAGCTGGATGAGCTGGCCGACTTTTTCCCGGACTCCACGGCCGACGAACTGAAAACGGTTTTCTTCGACAAGTTGGGCATCGAAAGCCGGCCCGCCGTTTTTTTGACCGGGAGAGGCGGGGTTGGAAAAACGCAGTTCGTCAAAAATTTTTCCGCAGTGGTGAAGCGTCCTATTGTGGAGACCACGCTAGAAGAACTGCTGAGCCCGAAATTCTGGGGGCCGCCTGGCGATTGGTCCTTAGGCACCCTGAATGCGCCACTGCCCGAAGTCGCCGGCATACTGCACGCGAAGAAGATGGAGTTTGGCCGCAACGACGTTATCGTCCTCGTCAATGAAGCAGATTTCGGCGACGACGAGCACTCGGCCAAAGTGGCGGATATCAAACGAATTATGGATTCCGACAACTTCAAGCAATACACGAACGGCGGTGCCCGGCACGATATTGACGCGATCTTCATTTTCACAAGCAACGTACGCAACAATTCGATCGAAGCGTTGTGCCGGCGCATCCCCGAAGTCACGATGAAATCTGGAGAGCGGCAGCGTTTGAACTGGGCTGAAAAGGTATTGGCTCAGGAGTTGACGGATCTGAGGAACAACCATTCAGAGAGATTCGTCCACGCTGTGGAGGCGCAAGTGCGTCGCAATATGGATTTCATTCGCGAGGTCGGCAACGCCACGGAGTGCGGCATTGCCATTACGGGCACGGTTGTCAGGACCAGTGTCAGAAACTCCGTCAGAGATCGGGAGGGTGGAGGTACGGTCACAGACAAACGGGCCCGTACCGCTATCCTGAGCGTATTTCGGTCCAACCTGGGTAGTGGCGCATACGAGGTGTTGGACGCACTGGCTTCGAATGGGGATGGCGTGCAAACCAATCAACCCGCGCGATCACGCAGCTTGTCGTTTTAGTAGCGAACGGACACCGAACGTGGTGATTGTGGCGCAGGCCGACAAGATGGCTCGCATAATCTGTGCTATCGCATTCGAGCATTGCAACGGGAAGCATCGCCATAGCGCGCGGAAATACCGCTCGCCTTGCGAGTTCCGGCGCTCGATGGATTCGTCAACCTTGGTGCGAAGCTGTGTCCGGAATGACCGGGTCAACTCCAGTGGCTTGCCGACGTTACTGACGATTGTCGATCCACATGCGCCCCCAGTCGGACGCATAGGCGAGCGCATGCTCTTCGTCGAAGAAGTAATCGAGCGCATCGAACGAATACGCTTTGCGACGCGTCGCGCTGGATTCCTCTATGGTCAGATTGGCGGCGAATAATCCATTCGGTAGCAGTTGCGTAGCCGCTTCGACTTCGTAGCCCTTATAGCGGATGTGTGAGTTCATGATCTTGTCGGTATTGCCCCGTGCGTTGTATCGAAACCAGTGCGTGCGACGCCGCTCCATCGTGCGAGAAGCTCGCGAAGCGGCGCACAGACCCTAAGATAGGGCCGCACTGTGCAGCGGGTGAACCAATCTTTCGTCGTAAGCAAATCAGCGAGGCACCGGAGCGATAGTCAGGAGCCCGGATCGGATCAAAGGCGCTGTGTCCGGTAACACTATCGGCAGCACGCCCGAGGTGTCTGTTATGTGGCGCACGGTTTGCGCGCGGCGCGTCGCGTCGCCGCGCGCCGCCGAGGCGGCGCCACGGAGCGCGAAAGCAGGCGGATCAGACTGCTTGCAGGATACGCGCGGAGCGGGTGTCGGCCGCGGCGGCAAGGGGCTTGCCGGCTGTCTGGCTGGATGGAGCGCCCGATGATGCGCCCACGGCACCCGAGGCGCCCGAAGTACGGTGTGCATTGAACGCGAGCGCGAATTGCGCGGCCTGCTGGCCGACTGTCGCGAGTTGTTCGACGACCTTCGGGTCGGAACAGCTATCGGCGGTATCGAAGCGCGTTTCGAGCGTATTGATGCCGGCGCCGAACGGCGTCGGCCAGCCGCGTAGCGCATGCACGATCGAGCGCAGCGAACTCAGCACGGAGCCCGCCGCCTGCCAGCCATAGGCCGTGACGATGCAGCCGACCGCGCGGCCGTCGAGATAGGGACGCGCGTCGGCGCGCAGTTCCTCGAGCGTGTCGAGCGCGTTCTTGACGAGGCCCGACACGCCGCCGTGGTAGCCGGGCGTCGCGACGATCAGCGCGTCCGCGCGGCGCACGGCCTCGATCAGTTCGAGCTGTTCCGCGGTGCGTTCGGGCTGTTCCGGCGCGTAATGCGGCAGGCTATGCAGGAAGGCGCCGCCGAACAGCCGGGTGTCGGCGCCGGCGGCTTCGGCGCCGCGCAGCGCAAAGGCGAGCGCGCGCTCGGTCGACGAGGCCGCGCGTGTCGTGCCGCCAATGCCGACGATAAGCGGCCGGCGGGAATGATCGAATCTGCTCAACGAAATGCTCCTTCGGTAGCGGCGGATGGCGCGGTTCATGATGCGGTTCAGGCGGACTGCGCGAGAGCCGGCCGGCGAACCGGACTTTGAAGTGTCATCTTAATGACGCCGAGCCGCGCCGCTAAGCGACTTTTTGTTCTAACGATATAACCGCGCGATGGCCGGCGCGCTGCAATGCACGTGAAGGCGCGGCCGATAAGCATATGGCGAACCATTGGTTGGGCCCGCACCGCATGGCGCTTATGATGGATTCGTCTCCTCCATGGCATCTCCTTTGACATGGGACTCGGCCTCGCTACATCGGTGGCGAGGCCTTTTTTTGCGGGTTTTTCGCGATTTTTGCCGCTGTTCCCGCGCGCCCGGTCGCGGGGCGCGGCCGCTTCACGGTGACGCCGTTTTTCGCATGCTACGATGGCCTGGTCAATGACCGGCGAGATCGAGCAAAGCATGGCAACCCTGTACGACACGCTCGGCGTGCATGCGCACGCCAGCGACGAAGAAATCAAGCGGGCCTACCGGAAAGCCGCGATGAAGTGGCATCCCGACCGCAATCATGGCGCCGAAGACACGGCGCGCGCCGCGTTCCAGGAGATCAAGGACGCGTACGCGATTCTTTCCGACGCCGAACAGCGCAAGGTCTACGACGCCGTTTACGCCGAGCAGATGCGCGCGTTCGAAGCGCAGCTCGCGCGCCGTCAACGCGCCCAGGCGAAACGCGAAGCGGTGGCGCGCGCGGCCGACGAAGCGGCGTATGCGGAGATGGTGTCGCTCGCGATGCGCTTCGCCGACGAAGGGCACAATCGCGACGTGTTGTTCGGCGTGTTGCTCGGCCGTCAATGCGAGCCGCAGCGTGCCGCGCAGATTGCGGACAGCGTGGCTGCGTTGCAGACGGCGCGCAGAGAGGAAGCGCAAGCCGCGCAAAAAACGAAAGATGCGAAGAAGCAGGCGAAAGCGGCCGCGCAGAGCGCGCGCACGAAGGCCGAAGCTGGCGCAGACGATTCACCTGAAGCCACGGCGGAGACCGGCACAGCGCAGACGAATCAGGCCACCGGTCACGACGCGCATCGATCTGGCGGCGCAGATCACGCAGGCGACACGCAGCATGATGCGAGACAGGATGTGAAGCACGACGAACCCGCGAGCGGGATACACCCAGCCAGCACGCTCAGCAATCTCTGGTTGCAGTTTCTGCACGGCCTGCGCTTCTGAACGACGCATCGCGCCGGTGCGGTACGATGGCGCGAGTGCCGCGTGATTCATCGAATATTGACAGGATAATGTAAGACGTATCGCTCACTGGTACACTGCGCAATGTTTGGCAGTGCGTTGTGCTCAGTGCCCGTGAATCGATGCCAGTACGAATTCCCGTGGCGCAAAAAGTGGAGACGCCGTCGTGTCACGGGGGCGCAAGACAGGGGCGGCAAAATGCCGCTCAGGGGCCAATAGAAAACATGGGTACGGGATCGGCGTGACCAGAAAATATAAGGTGCTGTTTCTTTGTCGGGACAATTCGATTCGCGGCATCATTGCCGAAGCTTTACTGCGAGAACTGGCGGGACACCGGTTCGAAGCATTCAGCGCGGGCCCCGAGCCGGCTGCGCGAATTCATCCGCTGGCGCTGGCGCAATTGCGGCCCGGCATTTCCGGGCGCGCGATGCTGAGTCCGAAAAGCTGGCTCGAATTCACTGGAGAATGGGCGCCGCGCATGGATGTCGTGATCGCGCTCGACGTTTCGGTCAGCGGACTTCATGCGCCGGTATTTCCCGGCGAGCCGTTATTTCTCGACTGGGCGATCGCCGATCCGCTCGCGGGCGGCAACGTATCCGATGACGAGCAGGCGCGTCTTTTCGACAAGACGTTCTGGCAGATCGTGCGGCAGGTGAGCGCTTTTATCGAATTGCCGCAATATGCGCAGCATGCCGCGAATGTTGCGCACGATGCAAATGGAACGAGTGGCGGCACAAAAACGGTGCGCGGCGCGGCGGCGCATTTCGAAGCCGGCGCAATTTCAATCGTGCCCTGAGGCAAGCAGGGCGGCCAGGCTTCAACGGCCTTGCTGGCGCGCGAGCGGCGTTCCGGCAAACGGATCTTTCGACCAGTCCACCTGTTTTTTCGGCTGGGGCGTGGGCACCGGCTTTGGCGACAATTCGAAGTGTTCGATACTTTGCCCGGCACTAATGGCCTGCTTGAGCCATTGCGGCATTTCGCCGTTGCCGTCCCAACTGTCTCCGGTCGCACTGCGATAGCGCTCGGCCTGTTTCGCCATCGACTCGGAGGCGAGTGCGGCGGCGAGGTCTTCCGGTTTGATGCCAAACTCGTCCATACGATGGCGGAGATACGCAATCATGCTATCTCGCTTCCTTTCGTCCATAAGATATTCGTCCTTCTAAAACGTCCGGCATTCTGTCGGTACAGATAGCAGGCAATAGCTGCGAAGCATCGAGCCCAATGAAGAGGGCCGGCCCGCGGTGGGGTTGTTGATTGAAGGGAATGCCACGAGCCGCGTTAAAAAACGTTGCTCCCTGAATTGCAATACGACGGCCTATGCCGAAGACGGTCGCGTGAAAAATCGACCGTCAAACCCGGTGTTTCGATCAGAAAATATTTCAGCATGTCGCAGCGCGGCAAACGGGGCCGGTAGGCCCGGTGTCCGCGATGAAAAAACCTTGTCTCGACGCATTGAGTGCGAATGGCTGGGATCAATTCCACGCTTTCCGTCTTTCACCGGACTTTCGCCGATGCACGGCCGCCGCTTTTTGTGCGTTATGACGACATCATAACGCAATGCGCGCGCAAGGCACGTTTTGTCTGCACGGATTTTATCGGCAAATGCGGTTTATCGAACGGTGTGGACATTTGACCACATCGACGGAACCGCCTCGATTGAATTCCCTCTCGTTCGAACTATAAAAGAACTACAGAAACTGCGGAACGCAGACTTGCTGCCGCTCTTGCGGCGGCCGATTCCGGCGACGCGCGAATGCGTGTCCGACGTCGGTTGCAAGTGTGGCAATTCTTCACCCGTTTAGTTCGATGACCCGTCGCAGCAGTGGCGCATTGGCATCGACCCGTTCCTCGGCCCGCTTGGGCGGCCGGCTTTTTGCGGATCAATTCTTCTGGAGGACGAAAGCTGCTGCGCCGGATGCAAGGAGTCCGGAAATGAAAGTACGCGTATTGATGGTTGCCGCCTGCACCGTGCTGTTTCTCGCACCGAGAACGGCCCATGCGGCGCAACCGGGTGAGCAGCCGGGGTCCGGCATGTCGGGCCACGAACTGATGCAGCAGAACGCGAACGAATCGGCGCAGGCCACCACCGACATGTCGTTCGGCCGTGGCTGGCAGCCGAGGCAGGAAGCGCAGACGGTGCGCAATGTGTCTTATGGCGGCGCGTCGGAGGGGCAATCGGAAGCGGGCGGCGGCCGCTCATGTGCTTCCGGGGCGCCCTGCAAGGTCTATGTCGGGCAGTGAAGGTCGGCGAGCGGCTCGGCGTGCGGTTGGCGAATCATTGACGACGAGCGGTGCGGAAACGCGGTGCCGCGAAACGATGCGTTTTTAATGCAGCGGTTTTTAAATGCATCTTCAGCGACGAGTGCGGAGCGGTACCGCTTCGCCCATCTTTCACGCGGTCTTTCACGCGAGGGCCATGTCGCGCGTCGGGTAGGCGGGGTCGCCGAGGCGCGCGACGATATCGTCGTAACCGCGCGCCGTTTCATTCGTTTCCGGGATGTCGTTATAGCCGCGGAATTCGTCGAGCAACGCGCGCCACGAGCCGTGCCAGCGCGTTTCCCGCAGGCACGCGCCGGACGGATCGGCAATGCGCAGCACGCCGTTGTCCGGGTAGAAAGTCAGCGTGACGAGCCGGCCGTCGATCACGCAGGCGGCGGTGCAGGGGCGGGCGGTAATCATGTGCAATGTCCTTTGAATAAGTGTTGTGCCGGATGCCGACGCGGGCAGCAAGCGCGATGCCCGGGTTCGCAGTTCCATGCGCGATGCTTGACGGCAATTCCGTCGGACCGATAAAGCGATACTCGCAGTATTCCAATGATTGACGACAATTTTTTGTATCTGGCGATGCGCAATCGATGATTCCCTTACGATGCCTATCATTAAGGGTTTTCACGTATCCCGGCAACGCGGAGCAGGAGCCGTGCCGCCGCGCATCGAAGCTCAACGAATGACTCGTTTCGCATCGTCATGCGAACAATCGGTCGATCGATATCGAGGCAGCATCCGGATTGACGAAAATCTTCACGAAAATTTGCAGAGATGATGCATTCGATAATGCGTGTATTGCGATGTTGCGTGACTCGCCTTGCCATTCTTTTACGCGTTTGTTAGCATCACCTGACAGTTTGAAATAGTCATAACGTTGTCGATTCATTGCCAATTTTTATTGGCAACTTCCTGGCCCGGATCAATCGGGCCGTGCTGTGATCGTGCAGTCATCGATATCCTCGCGAGGAAGATGTTATGGCTCGTCGCCGACCCAGCCGCTGACGCCCACACGAGCGCGTGCCTGAAGCCGCACGGCTCGTCGCGCGCCGTGATCCGGAAGAAGTCCGCTTATTCGCTGCATGGGCAAAAGCGCGGCGGCGTTGCGCGATTTTTTCGTCTCGCGAATAAAGGCAACGCGTTGTTCACTTTATTGCATTGTGTTTCGCGCGTCACGATTCACGGTTTATTTTCCACATCGTTGTTTTTGTCCGCCCGTTTTTTCGAGTGCGGGTGCGTAGCACGTCATCGGCAATAACGAGTTTTTCCTATACCAACGACGCAATCAAAAGGAGAGTTGCATGGCTTGCAATACACCGGGTTCGGGATGGGGGCGCGTGACAGCGCTGACGATCGCACTGGCGGTGCTGGCCGCGACGGCGGGGCCCGCGCTCGCGCAGCAAAACGCGCCGGCGGCCGCGCCGCAGGCGGTCGGCGCGGCCGCGCTGCTGCATGTCGAGGCGCGCGTCGTCGCGATCGATCCGGCGACGAATAGCGTAACGCTGCGCGGTCCGCGAGGCGGCGAAGACACGTTTGAGGTGAACCCGCAGGCGGCCGACGTCAGCAAGCTGCATATCGGCGATATCGTGACGATCGCCTACAAGAAGGCAATGCTGATCGGCGTCGACAAACTCGCGGCGAATGGCATCCGCAAGCGCGTCGATACCGAAGTCACGCAGCCGGCGGTCAACGGTGTCGTTGCGTCGGCGCGGCGCATCGAAGTCGTGGCGACGGTGCGCAAGATCGATCACAAGAACCGCACGATCACGCTGCGCGGCCCGACGCGCACGGAAACGCTCGACGTGTCGCCCGATGTTGCGCTGGATCAGATCAAGGTTGGCGACTCGGTGCACGCGGTGTTCGTCGCGGCGGTGGCCGCGTCGGTGTCGCGAGGCGGCACCGAAGTGAAGTAACGCAGCGTGATCCGCGTCATAGGCGCGGATGCGTGTTGAAGCGCATCATGGATGGGCGGCGGTGTCTTTCGATATGAAGCTCGCCGCCGCATCCGGATCGATTGCAACGCGCGAAGGAGCATCGAATGGAACGGAACGAATCGCAGCCTAACGGAGACGCCGAGCGCAGAAAGCTCATCAGCAGCAAGATTCACGTCGGCCTCGCGGCGTTCGGCACGTTATCGTCAATCGCGGGAATCGGCGTGGTCATCATCGGCGGCATCAATTTCGACCGGACGCGGGTACTGGTCGGCGTCGGCATTATCGTCGTGTCGACGATTCTTTATATTTCGATGCTTTTTGTCGACGCGGATTAGCGGTGGCGGGACATTGCTTTTGCAGGATTACGCCATCGCATCGCCTTGCATCGCCTCGCGGCCGGCGAGTATGAAGTACTCGCGAAGTGTTCGTGAAGTACGCGCGGCCCACCCCGATTCACTTTTGCTATCGCCCTCTCCAATACTCGAATTGTTGGCGCATCGCAGCGCCCGTATATTGAGCTGATTGAGTGACCTGACTGAGTGACTCAGCCGGGTGACCTCACCGAAGCGTCGGCACGAACAAGGCGCATAGCAGCGATACAACAACTCGATGGCATGCTGCCGAGGCGTGCCCACAGGAGCATGGCAATGAATCGGATCGATCTGGAGAGGCGCGCGGTCGTCATTACGGGCGGCGCGCGTGGCATCGGTTATGCGGTGGCGCAGCGGGCGTTGCGCTCGGGCGCATCGGTAGCGTTGTGGGATCTCGACGGCGAGCGTCTCGCGCGCAGCCAGCGCGAACTGGCCGAACTCGGCAAAGTCAGCGCCGTCACGGTCGAACTGACCAACGAAGCCGCGGTCCAGAAAGCGACAGAGCAGACCGTTGCCGAACACGGCTCGATTGACGTGCTGATCAATTGCGCGGGCATCACCGGCGGCAACGGCACGACCTGGGAGCTCGAGCCCGACGTGTGGCGCCGCGTGATCGACGTGAACCTGATCGGCCCCTATCTGACTTGCCGCGCGGTCGTGCCGCATATGCTCAGGCAGGGCTATGGCCGCATCGTCAATATCGCGTCGATAGCGGGCAAGGAAGGCAATCCGAATGCCTCGCACTACAGCGCATCCAAGGCCGGCTTGATCGGCCTGACCAAGTCGCTCGGCAAGGAGCTCGCGACGAAAAACATCCTCGTTAATGCGGTTACGCCGGCTGCGGCGAAGACCGAGATCTTCGATTCGATGTCGCAGCAGCATATCGAATACATGCTCTCGAAGATTCCGATGAACCGGTTTCTGCTGCCGGAAGAAGCGGCCTCGCTAATCCTCTGGCTGTCTTCGGAAGATTGCGCGTTCAGCACCGGCTCGGTGTTCGATCTGTCGGGTGGCCGCGCCACTTATTGAGCGCGCATCGCGCCCGCCTGAAACGCGCATCGCACATGCATTGACGATGCCTTGACGCATCCCACACGGAGTCCCTTCATGGCCATGCCTACCATCCGGCACGTGCGTGCTTTCATCGTTCGCGGCGGCGGTGCGGACTATCACGATCAAGCCGGAGGACACTGGATCGACGATCACATCGCGACACCTATGGCGCGTTATCCCGAGTATCGGCAGAGCCGCCAGTCGTTCGGCATCAACGTGCTCGGCACGCTGGTCGTCGAGATCGAGGCGAGCGACGGCACGGTCGGCTTCGCGGTGACGACCGGCGGCGAGATCGGCGCGTTCATCGTCGAGAAGCATCTCGCGCGCTTTCTCGAAGGACAGCTCGTGACCGACATCGAGAAGATGTGGGATCAGATGTACTTCGCGACGCTCTATTACGGACGCAAGGGCATCGTGCTCAACACGATTTCCGGCGTCGATCTCGCCCTGTGGGACCTGCTCGCGAAGGTGCGCAAGGAGCCCGTATATCAGCTATTGGGCGGTCCGGTGCGCGACGAACTGGTGTTCTATGCGACCGGCGCGCGGCCCGATCTCGCGAAGAACATGGGCTTTATCGGCGGCAAGCTGCCGTTGCAGCACGGTCCCGCCGAGGGCGAAGCGGGGCTGAAGCAGAACCTCGAAAAACTTGCCGACATGCGTTCGCGCGTCGGCGACGACTTCTGGCTCATGTACGACTGCTGGATGAGTCTCGACGTGCGTTATGCGACGCGGCTCGCGCAAGGCGCGCACGAATACGGCCTCAAATGGGTCGAGGAGTGTCTTCCACCTGACGATTACTGGGGTTACGCCGAACTGCGCCGCAACGTGCCGCGCGGCATGATGGTGTCGACCGGAGAACACGAGGCGACGCGCTGGGGCTTTCGCATGCTGCTCGAGATGCAGTGCTGCGATCTGATCCAGCCGGACGTGGGCTGGTGCGGCGGCATTACCGAACTGATCAAGATTTCCGCGCTCGCCGATGCGCACAACGTGATGGTGGTGCCGCATGGTTCGTCGGTGTACAGCTATCACTTCGTCGTCACGCGGCACAACTCGCCGTTCTCCGAGTTCCTGATGATGGCGCCGAAGGCCGACGAAGTCGTGCCGATGTTCAACCCGCTACTGCTCGACGAGCCCGTGCCCGTGAATGGCCGCATGAAGGTGCCGGACACGCCGGGCTTCGGCGTGCGGCTCAATCCGGAATGCGCGCTGGTGCGGCCTTATCCACGCTGAGCACGCTGAGCACGTTGGGCGCATTACGCCTGCCCCAAACGACGAATCGAAGCAAAGGAGAATGACGTGCTGCTCAAGGACAAAGCGGTGATCGTCACCGGCGGCTCGCGTGGCATCGGCCGCGCGATCGCGGTGGCCTGCGCCCGCGAAGGCGCGGACGTGGCGATCAACTACTGGGGCGATAACGACGCATCGTATGGCCGCCGCTCCGCCGTTGCGGAAGTGGTCGACGAAATCGAGGCGCTAGGGCGGCGCGTGATCGCGGTGGAGGGCAACGTCGCCGAGCGCGACACGGGCCAGCAACTGGTGCGCCGCACGGTCGACGCATTCGGCAAGGTCGACGTGCTCGCGAGCAATGCCGGCATCTGTCCGTTTCACGCGTTTCTCGACATGACGCCCGAGGTGCTCGAAGCGACGGTCGCGGTCAATCTGAACGGCGCGTTTTATGTCACGCAGGCCGCCGCGCAGCAGATGAAAAAGCAGGGCACGGGCGGTGCGATCGTTGCGACGAGTTCGATCAGCGCGCTGGTGGGCGGCGCGATGCAGACGCATTACACACCGACCAAGGCCGGTGTGCATTCGCTGATGCAGTCGTGCGCGATTGCGCTTGGACCGTTCGGCATCCGTTGCAATTCGGTGATGCCCGGTACGATCGCAACCGACCTCAACGCGGAAGACCTTGCCGATGAAGCGAAGAAAGCCTACTTCGAGAAGCGCATTCCGCTTGGTCGCCTGGGGCGCCCTGAAGACGTCGCCGATTGCGTGGTGTTTCTCGCCTCGGACCGCGCGCGCTATGTGACGGGCGCGGCGCTGCTCGTCGATGGCGGCCTGTTCGTCAATTTGCAATAAGCGCGCGAGTCGAGCGCAATAGCCATGCTTGCGTCAATTCACCGTGGCGGGCGTAATGGGTGTATCGGGTGTATCGGCCGCGTTGCCGACGGACACGCCTTCGTCACGCGCGAGCTTGCGCGAGAAACCGCGCAGCAGTTCGATGAAACGCAGCGCCGGTTCGGCGAGCGGTTCTTCCTTGCGTGTGAGAATGCCGAAGCCCGCGAGGCTCTTGCCGATTTCGAGCGGCAACGCGACGAGCAGGCCGCCGCGCACATGATCGCGCACGACCGACTCCGGCAGCATCGCCACCGCATCGTAGTTTTCGAGCAATTGCAGCGTCGCGAAGATCGACGCGCATTCGGTCAGATTGACCGGCGTCGCGAGCCCTTCACGCGCGAGTTCTTCCTCGAACAACACGCGCGCCGGACTCGTGACCGGCTGCGCGACCCACGGCCAGTCGACCAGTTCGCGCAGCGTAATGCGCGCGCGGCGCGCGAGCGGATGCACGGCGCGCACGACGAGCAGCAGCGTTTCGCGCGCGAGCGGCTCGAAACTGAAGTCGTTGTGCTGCAGAGGATTCGTAAGACGCCCGAGTGCGAGGTCTATTTCGCGGCGATGCAGCAATTGCACGACCTGGTCGCTTGTTTCGCCGAGAATGCGCACGTTGAGCAGCGGGCTTTCGGTCTTCAGCACGGCCACCGACATCGCCAGCAGATCGGGCGCGGCGCCCATGATCGCGCCAACGGTCAATTGCCCGTGACCGCCGCGCCGTTTGACGTCGAGGTCTTCGGCGAAGCGCGTGAGTTCGGCGAGCGCGCGCCGCGCGTAGGCGAGCGTGACGACGCCGAGCGGCGTGGGCGTCATGCCGCGCGCGTTGCGCTCGAAGAGCAGGAAGCCGAAGGCTTCCTCGATATCGCCGAGCATGCGGCTCGCGCTGGGCTGGGCAACGTTGACGGCCTCGGCGGCCTGATGGAGATTGCGGGTGTCGTCGAGTGCGACGAGCAGGGCGAGGTGTTTGAACTTGAGCCGGTTGACGAGTGAGACGGCGGCTGAATGTTGGCTCATGGTTCCGGTGCGATTCGGTTTGTGGATCGCCCAATCCCAACAACGGATTGAGATGCTATCGACGCTGGAATTATAGTCGTTCCATACGCTTCCCCGAGAAAGCGACGAACCGCAAGCATCGTGTAGGGTGGAGACAGGCCGCAATGGAGACAATCGCTTTCCGGATGGTGCTCAACCCCGGCATGCGCGAGGAATACGAACGGCGTCACGCGCAGATCTGGCCCGAGCTGGTTGACGCGCTGCACCACGCCGGCGTGCGCGACTACAGGATTTTCTTCGATCCCGGTTCGCATCATCTTTTCGCCATCCTGACACGCACGAGCGAGCACACGATGGACCAGTTGCCGCAACTCGCGATCATGCGCAAATGGTGGGATTACATGGCCGACATCATGCGAACCGAGTCCGATCACACACCGTTTCAGCAGAGGCTCGAACCGGTTTTTCAGCTCGGCGGTTGAGTACCGCATACCGTTGAGTACCGCCGGGTGCCGGTGACTATGGCCGGGCACCGCAGGAACGAATCTCTCGAACGAGCCTCGAAACGCTTTTCACTCGACGAAGGTGCCGCATGCAGGTTGTCGATTCGCATATTCATCTGTGGGACCTGAAGACGCATCGCTACCCGTGGCTCGACAATCCGGGCGTGTCGTTCGTCGGCGACGCGCGTGATCTGAAGCACGACTATCTGCTCGACGATCTGCTTGGCGAAGCGGGCGAGATCGAAGTGCTCAAACTCGTGCACGTCGAGGCGAATCACGATCCCGCCGATCCGGTCGAAGAAACGCGCTGGCTTCAGTCGATTGCCGATCGCAAGGAATCGCGCGGCATGCCGAATGCGATTGTCGCTGCCGTCGATCTGTCCGCGGCGAACGCACCCGCGCTGCTCGAAGCGCATGCGTCGTTTGCGAATACGCGCGGCATCCGGCAGATTCTCAACGTGCACGACAACAGGCTGTTCGATTACGTCGGCCGCCACTTCATGCGCGAGCCGCAATGGCGCGAGCATTTCGCGCTGCTGCGCCGGCATGATCTGTCGTTCGATCTGCAACTGTATCCGTCGCAAATGGAAGAGGCCGCCGCACTGGCATGCGAGCACGCCGACACGCTTTTTATCGTCAATCACGCGGGCATGTTCGTCGATCGTAATAGCGTGGCCGGTTATCGCGCGTGGCGCGAGGGCATGCGTAGGCTCGCGGCTTGCCCGAACGTCGCGGTGAAGATCAGCGGCCTCGCGATGTTCGATCACCGCTGGACCGTCGAAAGCCTGCGGCCTTATGTGCTCGAAACGATCGATACGTTCGGCGTCGAGCGCACGATGTTCGCGTCGAACTTTCCCGTCGACCGGCTGTTCGGTTCGTATACGGAGTGGTGGAGCGCGTATGCGGCGATCGTCGCCGATGCGAGCGAGGTTGAAAAGAAAGCGCTGTTTCGCGGCAATGCGGAACGTTGCTATCGCATTTGACGCGGTACAACCAAGGCACGGAAAGAACGCAGAAAAAACATAGAAAGAACGCAGAAGCAGCGAGGCGGCAACGCGGAAGAATCCGCAAAAAAACCCGCTGAAAACCCCGGCGAAAAAAGACTCAGGAGACAGGCAGTGCAGCAATCCTCATCCGCCGTGCCGCGACTCGAATTACGGCATGCGAGCAAATCATTCGGCCGCGTGCGCGCGCTGGCCGACGGCGATCTCGTGCTGTGGCCCGGCGAAGTGCATGCGCTGCTCGGCGAGAACGGCGCGGGCAAGTCGACGCTCGTGAAGATACTGGCCGGCGTGCATCAGCCCGATGCCGGCGAACTGCTCGTGAACGGCGCGCCGCGCCGCTTTGCAACGCCCGCCGAAGCGCGCGATGCCGGGCTCGCGGTCATCTATCAGGAACCGACGCTGTTCTTCGATCTGTCGATCGCGGAAAACATCTTCATGGGCCGGCAGCCGGTCGACCGCTTCGGCCGCATCCAGTACGAGGCGATGCATCGCGAAGTGGACGAGCTGCTCGCATCGCTCGGCGTCGAGTTGCGCGCCGATCAGCTCGTGCGCGGTCTGTCGATTGCGGATCAGCAGGTGATCGAAATCGCGAAGGCGTTGTCGCTGAACGCGAGCGTGCTGATCATGGACGAGCCGACCGCCGCGTTGTCGCTGCCCGAAGTCGAGAGGCTCTTCGCGATCGTGCGCAAGCTGCGCGAACGCGACGTGGCGATCCTCTTTATCACGCATCGGCTCGACGAAGTGTTCGCGCTCACGCAGCGCGTGACGATCATGCGCGACGGCGCGAAAGTGTTCGACGCCTTGACCGCCGATCTGACGACCGACGCGATCGTCGCGAAGATGGTCGGCCGCGATCTGGAAACGCTTTATCCGAAAGCCGATTGCGCGCCGGGCGAGGTGCGGCTGTCGGTGCGCGGGCTGACGCGCATCGGCGTGTTCAAGGACATTTCGTTCGAGGTGCGCGCAGGCGAGATCGTCGCGCTCGCGGGTCTCGTCGGCGCGGGGCGCAGCGAGGTCGCGCGCGCGATCTTCGGTATCGATCCGCTCGACGCCGGCGAAGTGTGGCTCGCGGGCCGGCGCCTCGAAACCGGCAAGCCGGCCGCCGCGGTGCGCGCGGGACTCGCGCTCGTGCCGGAAGACCGCCGCCAGCAAGGGCTCGCCCTGGAACTCAGCATCGCGCGCAATGCCTCGCTGACGGTGCTCGGCCGGCTCGTGCGCCACGGCCTGATTTCGACGCGCAGCGAGACGGAGCTCGCGAACCGGTGGGGTACGCGCCTGCGCCTGAAAGCGGGCGATCCGCATGCGCCGGTCGGCACGCTGTCGGGCGGCAATCAGCAGAAGGTCGTGCTCGGCAAGTGGCTCGCGACCGGTCCGAAAGTGCTGATCATCGACGAGCCGACGCGCGGCATCGACGTCGGCGCCAAAGCCGAGGTGTATGGCGCGCTCGCCGAACTCGTGCGCGACGGCATGGCCGTGTTGATGATTTCGAGCGAGTTGCCCGAAGTGCTCGGCATGGCCGATCGCGTGCTCGTGATGCACGAAGGGCGCATCAGCGCCGAGATCGCGCGCGCCGACGCGAACGAGGAGCGCATCATGGGCGCCGCGCTCGGTCAGGGTCTTTCACCATTGGGACGTGCGGCATGATGCGCCATTCGACTCATCCCGCACCGGTCCGGCCGTCGCTGCCGAAACGCTCGTCGGGCGCATCGGGCGGCCTCGTCGCAAGCATCGCGAGAAGCCGCGAAACCACCTTGTTCGTCGTCCTGATCCTGCTGATCGTCGGCACCGGGCTCGCCAGGCCGCAGTTCCTCAATCTGCAGAATCTGCGCGACGTGCTGCTCAACGTGTCGATCATCAGTCTGCTGACGGCCGGCATGACCGTCGTGATCCTGATGCGGCATATCGATCTGTCGGTCGGCTCGACGGTCGGCGTCAGCGCGTATGCGGTCGGCAGTCTCTACGTCGCGTTTCCGCATATGCCGGTGCTCGTTGCGCTCGCGGCGGGGCTCGCGATCGGTCTCGTCGCGGGTGGCATCAACGCGCTACTGGTCGCGGTGGGACGCGTGCCGTCGCTCGTCGCGACGCTCTCCACGCTCTACATCTTTCGCGGCGCCGACTACGCGTGGGTGCATGGCGGCCAGATCAACGCGACCAGTCTGCCCGACGCGTATTCGCGGCTCGCCACCGGCACGCTGCTCGGCATCCCGACGCTCGCGCTGATCACGGCCGTCGTGCTCGCGGGGCTGTCGGTCTATCTGAAGCAGTTTCGCGGCGGCCGCGAGCACTATGCGATCGGCTCGAACCCGGAAGCCGCGCGGCTCGCGGGTGTCAACGTCGAGCGGCGCGTGATGGCGGGCTTTCTGCTGTCCGGCGCAATCGCGGGCTTTGCGGGCGCGTTGTGGCTCGCGCGCTTC
Source organism: Paraburkholderia sp. Ac-20336 (assembly GCF_017105025.1). Lineage (NCBI taxonomy): Bacteria > Pseudomonadati > Pseudomonadota > Betaproteobacteria > Burkholderiales > Burkholderiaceae > Paraburkholderia > Paraburkholderia sp. Ac-20336. The sequence goes on from NZ_JAAGPS010000048.1 coordinate 44,929, forward strand.
GGCACCGTCGATGCGAGCACCGCGAAGGGCATCGAATTGCAGGTCGTGGCGGCGGCGGTGGTCGGCAGCGTCGCGATCACGGGCGGCGTCGGCACGATACTCGGCGCGACGCTCGGCGCGCTCGTGCTCGGCGTCATCAGCATTGCGCTCGTGGTACTGCACGTGTCGCCGTTCTGGGAGCAGGCGATCCAGGGCGCGCTGATCGTCGCCGCGATCGCCGCCGATACCTTGCTGGCCCGCTCCGTCGCCAAACGCATGATGAGGAAACGCGATCATGGCTAAACCCGATTCCGCGCTGCTCACGCGCAAACGCGAAACGCCGCTGCAATGGGAAGCCTTGCTCGTGCTCGTGCTGATGGCGTCGCTCGGGCTCGGGCGCTGGCTCTCGCCGGTGTTTCTGACGGGCGCGAACCTGAGCAACGTGCTCGCCGATCTGACCGAGATCGCGTTGATGGCGCTGCCGATGACGCTCATCATCGTCGCGGCCGAAATCGATCTTTCCGTTGCATCGGTGCTGGGCGCCTCCAGTGCCTTGATGGGTGTGCTGTGGCATATGGGTTTGCCGATGCCGGTCGTGATCGTGCTCGTATTGATCGCCGGGGCATTGGCCGGGCTGCTCAACGGTCTCGTGATCGTCAGGCTGAACCTGCCTTCGCTCGCGGTCACGATCGGCACGCTCGCCTTGTTTCGCGGCCTCGCGTATGTGCTGCTCGGCGACCAGGCGGTCGCCGATTTTCCCGCGGGTTATACGGCGTTCGGCATGGACACGCTCGGCGCGAGCTTTATTCCGTTGCCGTTCGTCATCGTGATCGTCGCGGCCGTGCTGTTCACGGTGCTGCTGCAAGCCACCGCGTTCGGCCGCAGCCTCTATGCGATCGGTGCGAATCCGACTGCCGCCGCGTTCTCCGGCATCGAGGTCGCGAAGATCCGGCTGCGTCTGTTCGTGCTGTCGGGGCTCGTCAGCGCGCTGGCCGGCATCGTCTATACGCTGCGTTTTACGAGCGCGCGCGGCGATAACGGCGAGGGCTTCGAGCTGTCGGTGATCGCGGCGGTGCTGTTCGGCGGCGTCAGCATTTTCGGCGGACGCGGCTCGATGGTCGGCGTGCTGCTGTCGCTGCTGATTATCGGCGTGCTGAAAAACGCGCTGACGCTCGACGACGTTTCGAGCGAAACGCTGACCATCGTGACCGGCGTGCTGCTGCTCGCGTCGGTGCTGATACCGAACCTCGTCGCGCGCTGGCGTGCGGCGCGCGACCGGCGCTTCATCGCAAAGTCCGCGGCGGCATCGACCGCTTCGGCTTCTTCGGTTTCCTGATAGTTCCGTATCTCCGTAGTCCCAACGACCGATAACCCGGGCCTTCCGATGCCCGACAACAACGCAGGAGACACTTCATGTTCAAACCTCTACGTCACACCGGTATGGCTGCGCTGTGCGCCGCGTTGCTCGCGGTCAGTTGCAGCGGCGCATGGGCCGCGGACCTCAAAAGCGGCCTGAAAATCGCGTTTCTGCCGAAGCAGATCAACAACCCCTATGAAGTGATCGCCGACGATGGCGGCATGGCCGCGATCAAGGAGTTCGGCGGCGTGGGCAAGGTGGTGGGACCGTCGGATGCGGGCGCGTCGTCGCAGGTTTCGTACATCAACACGCTGATTACGCAGCGTCAGGATGCGATCGTGATTGCCGCCAACGATGCGAACGCGGTCGTGCCGTATCTGAAGAAGGCGATGGGCCAGGGCATCAAGGTCGTCACGTTCGATTCCGACACCGCGCCCGAGGGCCGGCAACTGTTCGTGAATCAGGCGAACGCGGAAGGCATCGGCCGGGGCCAGGTGCAACTCGTATCGAAGCTGATGGGCGGCGAGGGCGAGTTCGCGATTCTGTCGGCCACGCCGAACGCGACCAATCAGAACACCTGGATCAAGTGGATGCAGGAAGAACTGAAAAAACCCGAGTACGCGAAGATCAAGCTCGTGAAGATCGCCTACGGCAACGACGACGATCAGAAGTCGTTCGTCGAAACCCAGGGTCTGTTGCAGGCGTATCCGAACCTGAAGGCGATCGTCGCGCCGACCACGGTCGGAATCGCGGCGGCGGCGCGCTATATCTCGTCGTCGTCGAGCAAGGGCAAGGTGGCCGTGACGGGACTCGGGACACCTAACCAGATGCGCGCGTTCGTGAAGAACGGCACCGTGCAGGCGTTCCAGTTGTGGGACCCGAACCAGCTCGGCTACCTCGCCGCGTATGCGGCGGCCGCGCTCGCGTCGGGCAAGATCACCGGCAAGGAAGGCGAATCGTTCGATGCCGGCAAGCTCGGCAAGCGCACGGTCGGTGCGCACGGCGAAATCATCCTCGGACCGCCGACCACGTTCGACGCGAGCAATATCGACAACTTCAATTTCTAGGTTCGGTGTTGGCAGGCTCGCTATTCGGCGCGTAGGGTGGCTACGCGCCAGCGGCGGGCATCGACCGGATTCGAGGCGCACGGCCTGTCCGGGTACGGTCTGTTAAAGCGGCACGTCACGCTGCATTGCGGTCTGAACTGCACGTGGACGGCCGCGTTCGAACCGGGAGACTGGGTGGCCTGAAGCGCTGGCTTTACTGAAGCCCTCGAAGCCAGCGCGTATAACTGCGTGGCGAAAACACCAGCGTCAACGCGATCATCGCGGCGATGCAGCCGGCGAGCATGATCCACGCGGCAACGAAGCCGCCGCTCCAGCCGCGCACGATGCCGGCCACGAGCGGCGCGAGCGCCGCGACGATAAAGCCGACGCCTTGCGTGAACGCGACCAGCTGACCGGCCACGCGATGATCGGCCGAGTGGTCCATCGCCGTGACGAGCGTCAGCGAAAACACGCCGCCGAGTCCCGCGCCGGCCATGCCGACCCACAACAGCGGCGCGCCGTCGGGCCAGAAGATCAGGCCCAGCACGCCGGCCAGTTGCGCGGCGAGACCGAGCGCGAGCCACGGCCGGCGGTCGCGGAACGGCGCCGCGGCGAGCGGCAGCAGCAAGGCCGAGATGGTCTGAAACAGCGTCATTGCCGCGAGCAGCGAGCCGCTTGCCTCGACACTCGCGCCGTGCTGCTGATAGAACGCGGGCAGCCACGCGACGAGACTCGTATAGCCGCCGTTGACGATGCCGAAGTAGAGGCCGAGCGTCCATGCGCGTGGCGTGACCCAGGGCGAGAAGCGTGCGGTGGACGTTGCGGCGGGCTCATGCGCGGCGTGGGGGCCGGCGTGTCCGCGCGTCAGCCGCCACCAGCACGCAAGCGCGATGCAGGCCGGCATCGCCCAGAC
>NZ_JAAGPS010000049.1:0-47164 GCF_017105025.1 Paraburkholderia sp. Ac-20336
CTGCATTGCTGACATCTCGAGACTTACGGTCACTTCGTGCCACTCGTGCTCTTCCTACACTTCCGGCACCTCCGGTACTTCGGGTACTTCCGGTACTTCGGGTACTTCCGGTACTTCGGGTACTTCCGGTACTTCGGGCACTTCGGGCACTTCGGGCACTTCGGGCACTTCGGGCACTTCGGGCACTTCGGGCACTTCGGGTACGTCGGGCACTTCGGGTACGTCGGGCACTTCGGGTACGTCGGGTACTTCCGGTACGTCGGGTACTTCCGGTACGTCGGGTACTTCCGGTACGTCGGGCACTTCCGGTACGTCGGGTACTTCCGGTACGTCGGGTACTTCCGGTACGTCGGGTACTTCCGGTACGTCGGGTACTTCCGGTACTTCGGGTACTTCCGGTACTTCGGGCACCTCCTCCACCCCGATCGGCAACGTCGTCACCCAGGCCAGCAACCTCATCACCGCCGTCGGCACCACGGTTGCCGATACCGGCGGCAAGGTGTCCGGCACGTCGATCCCCGGCGTCAACAGCGCGACGACCACCAACCTCGGCGCGGCGCTCACCGATCTCGGCGACGGCGTGAAGACGCTCGGCAACGGCGCCGCAGCCGGCCTCGGCTCGCTCGGCAGCTCGGCCAATCCGCTCGGCCCGACGCTGACTTCCACCTCGGGCGTCGTCTCCGATGCAGGCGCCGCGGTCAAGTCGGTCGGCGGCGTCGTGGCAAGCCTCGGCAGCGGACCGCTCAAGCCGCTGGCGCCGGTGACCTCGACGCTCGGCGGCGTCGTCGATGGCGTGGGCGGCGGCGTCATCGCCGTCGGCTCGGGACTGAACAAGGTACTGGCGAGCGCGCCGGTGCAGCAGGTCGAAACGCAGCTCAGCTCGGTGATCAATCCGATCACGCTCACCGTCTCCAATACGACGCAAACGCTCGGCAACGCGACCGGCCTCGGCACGCCGCTCGACAAACTGCTCAGCACGCTCGGCAACGGCATCGACTCGGCAGGTCTGAAATTGTCGAACTCCACCAACGATCAGGTCGGCAAGGACGTCGGCGGCATCGTGAGCCAATTGGGCAAGACCGTCACCAGCACGGGCGGCCTGCTCACCGGAGCGACCACCAATCCGCTCGCACCGCTCACCGGACTGCTGGGCGGACTCGGCGGCGCAGGCGGCAGCGGCGGTTCGGGCGGCATCGCAATCCCGCCGCTCACCGGACTGCTCGGAAATCTCGGCCTTGGCCTCGGCGGTACTGGTGGCACGGGTGGCACCGGCGGTTCGGCCGGCCTCGGCGGCCTGCTGAGCCCGGTCACCGGCCTGCTCGGCAAGGTCGGTTCGCTCGGCGGCACCTCGGGTAGCGGCGGCCTGCTCGCGCCGGTGACGAGCCTCTTCGGCTCGCTGACCGTCTCGGTGAGCGGAACCGTCAGCGCGGGCGCAAGCGCGGGAACCAGCGGCTCGGGCGGCGGCGGTGCCACGCCCAACCCGGTGACCGGCCTGCTCGCCGGCCTCACCGGCGGTTCGTCGAGCGGCACGAGTAGCGGCGGCTCGGGCAACAAGGGCCTGCTCGCGCCGGTGACGAACCTCGTCGGCGGCTTGCTCGGCGGCGTCGCCACGACCGGCAAGTAAGCGTTCTTCGATACGGCGGCCGGGCCTTAAAAAATCAACAGCCCGGCCGCTAACAATGTCATGACTACGAGGATGGCATGAACTCCACTATCGATACCGTCGCGCAAGCGCCGGACGCTCGCCCGCGTTCGGCGGCTCCGTTTTCGGTCGGCCTCGTCGGCATCGCCGCGGGCCTGCTGACGCTCTGGCTGCTGCGCAACAGCACGACACTCGACGGCGCGACGCGCGGCGTACTCGCGTCTCTCGCGATCATCGCGACGATCGCGCTTCACGATCTGTTCGTCGCGCGCGTCTATTTGCGCCCGAGCGCCGGACTGGCGGGCCACGCGGTGCGGCCGCTCAGTGTCGCGCGCGTCGCGGTGCGGCTCGCCGCGCTTGCGTCGATCTATGCCGGCATCGGCCTGCTCTATTTCCTGCTGCCCGAATACCAGGGCACGTTCTACGAACCGTACTGGACGCTGCTGCGCACGCTCGCGCCGTACGTGATCGTCGCGGCACCGTTTTATTTCGCGTGGATGGACCGCCGCCAGCGCGACACCGACGACGCGTACCTCGTATGGGGACGCCTGCTGCTGCGCGGCGAGCGCCCCGCCAACTGGCGTCCGCTGCGGGAGATGCTGGCGGGTTGGATGGTGAAGGCGTTTTTCCTGCCGTTGATGACCGTCTATCTGTCGACCAACGCGGATCATCTGAACGGTTCGCTGAACACCGCGCTGAACGCGCCCTTCACGCTCGACTCGTTCCGCTTCATGTACGACCTGTCGTACTCGATGGACCTGATGTTCGGCACGGTGGGCTATCTGTGCACGTTCCGCATTCTCGACAGCCACGTGCGCAGCGCCGAGCCGACGACGCTCGGCTGGCTCGTCGCGCTCATCTGCTATCAACCGTTCTGGTCGGTGATGGCGAACCAGTACCTGCGCTATGAAGGTTCGGTGTTCTGGGACAACTGGCTTATTTCGATGCCGACGCTGCGCATCGTCTGGGGCGTCGTGATCGTCGCGTTGCTGCTGTGCTATGCGTCGTCGACGATCTCGTTCGGTTTGCGCTTTTCCAATCTGACCAATCGCGGGATCATTACTTCAGGGCCTTATCGTTTCACCAAGCATCCGGCTTATATCTCGAAGAATCTGTCGTACTGGATGATCTCGGTGCCCTTCATCGAGCCGCTCGGCTGGCGCGTCGCGCTCATGCATTGCACGGGGTTGATCGGTATCAACCTGCTTTATTTTTTGCGAGCAAAAACCGAGGAACGGCATTTGATGAATGATCCGGAGTATCGGGCTTACGCGGAGTGGATTGGGAGGAATGGGGTGGTGGCGAGGGTTTTGAGGGTGTTTGGGTAAAAGTACTTGAAATCATGCAGGCGGTAGTTGAGTTGTTTATCGACGCACCTGGAAAGCGGACGAGAACTCGTCCGCTTTTTTCTCTCCATACAAGCCTCGGCAACTCCCTGAATGGCAGGTTACTCGGCTATTAATACCCGAACAGGCTTGCCACTTGCGTTGACCACCAAGGAATCCGCATTTCCCTTGTAGTAACCACTGCGCGACGCATCCGTTCCGTTCATTTCCACCACGTTCCGTGCATCGGAGACGTGCAAAATGGTAATGAATTGCCACGCAACATTATTTTTCATACGTCCAATCGTATCACCCAGACACAGATCCACTCGCAGATAGCCGAAATCGGAATTGAGTAGAATCCCTCTCGCACATGACGCCACCACTGTCGAATCAAGTTCCAATTGGCGGCCATCGACCGAATAGACTCCGACATCACAGCCCTCTAGCTGCGAACTTTGGATGAGCGGCATGCTCACATGCCCGAACACCCATCCAAGCTGTCCGTGTATCACATCATCGCCGGACGTGACTGCGACGGCACGATCGAGCGTAATGACATTACCCGATACTGCTCGCACAAATGCATATTGAGCCCGGTTTGTGCTTCGCCCCACCACGACGGCTCGATTCGTGCGGAAATTTACCCCATCACTGACAGTGATCGACGTTCCTGTCGACGATTGTGCGACAGTGGCCCGTGCGAAGCTGTCGTTACCGGAAGAGACGTAAGATCCACCCTGATTTCCAAGTACCTTGCAAGATTCAAAACACAAACCGTTGATACCCGACCCACTACCCAACCCAAAGGAACCGGCGAGGGAACAGTAAGCCCATATGCAGTTTTCAAATCGGACTGTATCCGACTGCGGTCCATCGGGAAGTTCAATCGCGCAACCCAAAATTCCCCAGAACGAGCAGCCGGTCCAACGTGATTGGAATGTATCGACTTTCAGGAAGTCACATCGCAATGCGTTGCGGTTGCCGCGTGGCGCAAGTGGCGAAGATACAAAATCCACATTCAGGAATGACATGCCGACTACCTTATTTCCTTGAATCAGAAAAGGCGTGCCATCTGAACGTTGTACGGTATTGCGAAACTGCAGATTCTCGAAATCTATGTCCGCGACAGTAGAAGTCAGGGACGTGTCTCCCTGACGAATCAATAGCATCGGAGCGGCTGCGTCCCGGTTCGCCAGCAGCGTGGCACGCTTCCCTGCGCCGACCAGGCGTATGCCGGAATTCTGGATGACCACGTTATTGAAATACCAGATGCCCGCACCAAACTCGATGGTTCCCCCAGAGTCGCGAAGGTCGTACCCACCGATAGATTCAACGTGGTCAATAGCCCGCTGGACCGCTGACGAACAATCCATACCCGGTACAGCACCAAAATCTGCTACGTTTACTGGTCGATGCGAACGGGAGGCGACGGTTTCGACAGCCGCATCTCCGTGCTCCCCCCCTCGATTCTCTTGTGATTCGCCTACCTGGCGCGGCGTCCGCGTCGACGATGTTGACGCATGAACTTCAGCAATAAAGCTCGCTGCGATCAAGGATCCGCAAGCACCGACAAACCGCCTTCTGCGCATATGAATCTCCCGGTTAACGCTAAATAAAGCACCTGATCAATGCAAGCAATGTGTCATTGCAAAGTGGTCCATATATCAGATAGGCTGTTCTGAAACCCGACAGCAACGCTCGTACAGCAACAGACATTTATGCCCCATTGCATCGAGGCTGAATCTCTCCGCGTGGCTCGACTTTCCGTTTTGGCCCATCGCCATTGCAAGTTCTGGCGTCGATAGCACCGTATGCAACGCTTCGACAAGTTTCTTTACATCTCCTGGAGGCACCAGCAGGCCCGTTACACCGTCTTCGACCGCGTCGGGAATGCCTCCGATTGGTGTGCTGATCACCGGTAACCCCGCGCTCATCGCTTCGAGGATACTCATAGGCAAACCCTCCCTCCACGAAGGCAGACAGAAGATCGCCGCTCGCGCGAGCGCAGCAGAGCGGGCCGATGCATCCAGCCAACCAAGGAAGCGCACATTAGTCATGCCCGCGGCACGGTTACGATAAAACTCAATGTCACCGTCACCACCGAATTCGACTACCACATCGGGCAGAAGACTCTGCAACTGAGACGCAGCAGAAAGGAGATCGTCGACCCCCTTCTGTTGGCCAAGTTTGCCCAGAAAAAGAACCGTCTTTATCGCGGATGCGCTTGCGGCTGAGAGGACCTCCGCCGGCACACCGTTGAAAACGACGTCGACATTGGCTACGCCAATACTGGACTGAATCCAGCGTTGCCACGACGGCGACAGTGCGACCACTCGTGATGCGCGAGAAAATACAAACACGACACAGGCGCGAGATACCCTATCGAGAGATAAATAGTAATCGGCGAACCCGCCACCATGCAGATGCAGGATATAGGGCAAACGAAACGCGACACACGTCACGGCCAGGAGACTCTTCCTCAAGCAGCTGCCGCGTGATGCCATGTGAAGATGAACGAGGTCGCAATCCCTAAGCAGGCCAATGCGAATAACCGATAACCAGGCGCGAACAAACGTAACGAAACCACTCCATCGTCCATCCGCCGTGGTCGGGATGAGTAGCACGTCAACGCCCGATTTAGCCAGATAACTTTCCAGCCCTCGCAATACGGATGCTATGCCACCTTTTTGCGTGATCGACGGCCCGATCAATGCGACTCTCATGTGGTTTCCTCGATCAAGACGAACTCAAACTTCCCGTTTGCCTTGCGTGGAATAGCGTCCACCTCCTCAACCTCAACCGTCACCCCATCAACCCTCGATTTCATGTTTTTGATCAACTGCTCCACACCTGTGCGGCTCCATTCCGGTCCGGCAACAACTTTCAAAACGAAACGATTATCCCCCTTGTAGACGACCTGCCCCTCCACGACATCGGGAACGCCCTTGAATACATGGTCGAGTCGCCCCAGCATTCGTCCATCCGACAACGTAACCACCTTGTCATTCCGGCCGAGGACGCGAGACACCGTCGGGAAAATACAGCCGCAAGTGCATCGCTTACCGTCCAATGTAACGAAATCCCCCGTTCGATACCGCGTCAACGGCATCGCGCGATTGTTGTATCCAGTTCCGACAAGCTCATATCTCCCATCGTCCATGGGAATCAACTCTGTGCGCCCGTAGTCACTGAGCACATGACGCCCGCCCTGCTCACACGTGCCGATAGCCACAAGCCGTTCTGCGTGACCGTACCAATCAAAAACCCGACAGCCAAATGCTTCCTCGATACGGTCTTTCATCTCGCCCGTGAGTGTTTCTGACGACGTCACGATCGCTTTGAGTTTCGTGCTGTCGAATTTCATGCCACTCGCAATCAGCCACGATGCCAGAGCGCTGATGGACGATGGATACGCCTGAATTAGCACTGGGTCGAATTTTCGCATCGACTCGATATAGCTTCGCGCTGTCTCCGACGAAATATGGTAAGACGACAACATTAGCGTATTCGACCACCAGTCACGGCAACCATAGGTTTGTCTCTTGTCTGCACCCCGGGCAACAATATCCCCTCTCAGCCAGACACGACGCTCACCGTGGCGATATCCTGCCCACCTTAGTTGTCGATAGACAAACGCCTCTTCCTTGATTACGGCCCAGATATCCTGCACGAGGACGAGAGGTCGCCCCGTGCTGCCACTGGTTTTGATTTTGTTTCGAAGCAGCGTCGTGAGCGATCTGCCGACGATAAAGCGCTGTGGCTCCTTTCGCACGACTTCCTTATCGATACAACTCGACACATCGTCCACTATCCCAAGAACATCGGGTCGCGCAGAGAAGTGAGCACCGCCTCTTTGAAGATAATTTCGCAACGCCTCGTTCGACCGCTCATTTCGTTTCAGACGAGGATAGATGAGCAATCGGGCCGGGACGCCACGAATCATGTCCCGGATAAAACTCCGCACCGAGTATTTGAAAGAATTCAAAATCATGGTTTGAGCCAATCATTACCTGGCGTTTATATTCTCCAGAGATTTTCCAAATATCAACGCAACACGCGCCTTCAGCAACATCACCGCAAACCGGTTGTTGGTCACCCAATAGCGCCGCCACATGCGTTTCGGTTCCTGTGCTACGCGATAAGCCCACTCAAGACCACTGCGTTGCATCCACGGGGGTGCTCGACGCACTTTGCCGGCTATGACATCAAATGTGCCGCCAACACCCATCACGAAATCCACACCGAGACGATCACGCCATCGGTCAATAAAGTTTTCTTTCTTCGGCGACGTAATGGCGACAAACAGAAGTTTGGCTCCCGAGAGACGTATGATCTCGACCATGCCTTCTTCGTCGTCCCAGAAGTATCCATGGTGGTAGCCGGCAATTTTCAAGCGAGGATAGCGAACCTTTAGAACCTCGGTGGTCCTGCAAACGACGTCATCAGTCGCTCCGAGGAAATACACCGGCATATCACGAAGTACTGCCATCTGCACCAATCGCTCAAAGAGATCGACACCTGCCACTCGCTCGGGAATTTGATGCCCTAGCAGACGTGCGCCCCATACAATACCCATTCCGTCAATATTCACGATATCGCATGCCCGCACTGACGAAGATAGCGCTGTATCCGATTGCATATTGACGAGCTTGGCGACGTTAACGACCACATGCTGCGTGAACTCTCCGGCCTCCATGCGAGCGCTAATCACGTCGACCGTCTCATCCATCGTCGCAACGTCCATCGGACAACCAAAAAGCTCAATACGATTCATTGTCTTCCCCTGGTGACACAGCCATCTCAAGCGTGGCATCTGTTTTTTTTGTCAGGTTTGAAAGCATACCAAGCGCATAGAACGCCCACGCCTGAGTCCAGCGAATATAGTTAACCTTGTTGGCAGAGAATCGTCCTCTCTGATACATGAACCGTTGGTGCCGTGGCAGGTAAAGTGTCTCGATAGCGCGCTTATAGATACGAGATGCCAGATCGTGATCTGCTTTGCTCGCACCAACATTTATCAAAGTAATCAGCGCTTGTGCGACGGAATGCGTATCGAGCGGCCATACGTTATCGTCGTAATACTTGACCGTGCCATCTGGAAGGATGAAAGTCGTCCGGTAGTAATTCATGCCGAGCTCGATCCGCCCAGCAAACTCATCGGTGCACGCTGCACGCTGCAACACCGTTAGCGCCTCGAGGTTGTATCCCGTATGGAAACCGTCGACGAAACCGTGATGGTCACGCGTACCATAGCGCCACGCGCCATCCTCCCGTTGCAAATCACCGGAGCGACGGGCGGCTTTCAAGGCACGACGCATCAACGCCTCACTGCCAAGTCGGCTCGCAGCTTCGCCAACGGTCGCTGCAGTCCATAAATTGGCGTTGTGCACGAATGCAGACTCGCCTGGAATGTAAGCGTAGTAGTCGCCATCGTTCCGATATAGCGAGTCGAGGAACAGGCCTGCATCGGTCGCTGCATCGACGAACCTGGTATCCCCCGTGTGCTGGCCGAGCGCCGCAAGAGCCCGCGCGACATAGCACGTCGTGATCGCATTGGGCGTCCCACGTGGCACGAAGAACGCTCGAGCTGCCCAATCGAAATGGTAACCCCAAGCATTGTGCTTCCATGTCTTTCGCTCAGATCGCTGTTCCATGAGCCATTCGGCAAGCCTCATAGCTTCAGCAACATTCCAGTCATCATGCACTCTGCGCTCACGCTCAAGCAAACCCAATATGATCAACGCGATACCTTTTGGGTTTCGCAGCGGCGGAACGCCGACCAGAGGGCGAAAATTGAAACGGCTGCGCTTGTGAAACTGCAGCCACGCTATCTGCGCGAACGGCACGCTACTCAACCGCAAGCGCCTGAATAGAGCGCTATTCAGGCCATCGAATGGGTCATACCCTGCATAGTCAGATGCACCGCACTGTTTCATCAAGGTGTCGGCGAGAATTCCGGCGTCCGGATATATGCTCATCGAATTTCCTCCGTCAACCTGGCCGTTCTTCGGGACGGCCGTTCAGACAACGGGCGATGAGCGGAAAACAGGTACATCAACAACAGCGCGGCGAAAACATACGAGGCGGAGACGAATGACATCGAGAAAATGTTGTCGAAGCAAAATGCAGCGACGATGAACATCCATATACGATTACGTCTATTGAGCTGGCCGTACGAGAGCATGAACCAAAGCCATATGACACCACCGATCATGCCCATCTCAACAAAGAGATGAGGATAAAACGTGTCCGTTGTAGAAACCGTGTTCTGCAAACCGTACCAGTTGAAGTGATATCGGCTATAAAGCGGAGAGTGATATCTGACCGACGCAGGCCCCCCGAAAGAACCGAGACCTTCCCCGAGAAAATTCCATTTTCCTAACGACTCGAACATCACACGATACGATTCCGCTCGAGCCGAGTTTCCCGCAACCACGTAAAACGACAGTTTCGTGGTCGCCACTTGGATAAGACCATCCAGCCAACCGACCAGATACGCTCCTACCAGCGCCAGCAGTCCGACGAGCACCGACAATATCGATCGTATGTTGAGCCTTCTAGAGACCGCAGCATAAACGGCAAGCGTTGCAAATATCTTGAACGAAAAAGAGAGCAAGCTGAATACGAGAAAGACCCATGCCCATCGCCTGGATTGCTTACTCGGACGATAGTGAAGACAGAGAATAAATGCACAAAAATTGATAAACCCGAACACCGAGAAGAAGCCGATCCAGCCTTGAGCACGCAGATATATGCCTGAATCTGTCCGCACTGGAATGAGCAAAGGTAGCTTCAGCAGATATGCGACGTAAAAATAGCATTGGAATATGTCATTGCTTACGACCACAGCGAAAAACATGAAGACTACCGGCGACAGTCTCTTGCGATAGGCAAACAGCGCCACGCTCAGTCCCATCGGCACCATGAATCGCATGAGTTCGTCCAGGCCTGCGCTCACATTAAATGTGCGCCACATTCCTACGTAAAGCGAAAGCATTAACGGCAGTATCAACCATGCCTGACGGTGGAACTTCGGCCGCAAACCGATCGCGAGACACAGCATCACTACCGCACATACCTTGACCAGCTGGGAGCCGTCCATTTCGAGCACCAGCATGGTGTCGCTGATACAGAACAGCACGTAGGATATCGAAATCATCCATGCGCCAACTGAATGCCATCCGGTCCGTTCAGTTTCACCTCGTGCCGGCAACGACAAAGCAATCGAGCTCATTAGCGTGCTCCCTCGGCCACAGGTCGCAAGTTCGACTTGACGCTAAATGTCGATTCAATGCCATGTCTATCTACGTATTCCCGATAGGTGTCGCGAGCGCGACGCGCGATGAGCCAGTTACGCCATACCACGGCGCCGATTGCCGAGCAGATGATCAGCGAGAATCCTGCCTCTTTGCCGTATGCATAGAAAGCTGTGGCCAACAAACCAAATGCCGCTGTTGTAACAACGTTGATCCTGGCGGTCATCGCACCTTGCTCGAACACCATCATGACGCTGCTGTTCGCAATGCCCATCATGCTCACCGCACATTGCACTGCGAGCAGTAAACCCGCGATCGTAACGGCGACCCGATCCACCTGATGTATTGAAGACGAGGCCAGCATGCCAACCAGAATCACGTTCATCGCAAACATCAAGCCGTTACACCAACCGATCGAACGACGCATCATCCCCAGAGAATCATCGAGAGATAGCAGAGCGGCCTTGCGCTTCGCAAGTTCGGCCAGTTGCATCATGGATATAGCGCGCGGAAGCAACATGCCCAGGGCGGTCACCGAAGACAACAACGAAAGCATTCCCGCAAATACGGGCCCACACATCACTTTCGCGGCCGGAACGAAGATCAGGGAAATTCCGCCAGAAAGAAAATTCGTAAGCCCAAACTGCAAACCCTCAACGTCGAGGTATTTCGGTTGAACTCGAATCACTGGTCGACCAATAGTCAGCAGCATCCCACACGCAATCGCACCAAGTACCACCGCCAAAGCAGCAGATGAAGAAAATCCAATCGTACGGAAAAACGCAAGCACCACGCATGACCCAACAATCAACGCGACGTCGTAGAGGATTGCGATCCGATAGCGTTTCAGCGCTACAAAATAATGACGAGTGATCTGATATCCAGTCCAACCCCAGAGCAGATACAAAAAGCTGCTGAGCTCGAAATCAGCCGATGTAGCCAAGTGAATTGCAATTGCCAGCACGGTACATGCAACGGTTGTGACGAAACTCATCCACACTACGCGATAGAACGATGCGACTGCTGCGTGCCTGTCCTCAGCACCGGGCACACGCACCAGAATCAACGTAGCCCAGCCAATGGCGGTAAAGAAACCCGCCATTTGCGCGATAGACATGCTTGAGGCCATCCGTCCCAGTGCCGCCAGTGAATAGATGTGCTGCACCGCAAAGAAGACAACGACGCGATACAGACCTGGCGATCCCGTACAAATGAGCGCCTCAATGCTCTGGGCTGAAAGCACGCTGCCCCACGAGCTCCGTTTGAGGCGACCGAATAACGTGGCCGAATTCCATCGCTCCGTCACGCGAAGGTCCCTCGCGTATCAATCAGAAGCTTGGACTGGAGTCGGCGTCTGTTGATATCCTTGAACTCCCGGTGGTCGACCAGCAGCAAAACAATATCCGCCACCTCGATAGCGTTCGCGAGGCTGGAGAGCTCGACCTTTCCACGTAGCACATCCGGAAGCACGGACACGTTGGGCTCCACCACAACAATGTCCGCTACCCCTTCGTCCGCCAACTGATTCACGATGTCAATTGCCGGACTTTCGCGCAAATCGTCGATATTGGCTTTGAACGCCAGACCTAGACATGCAATCACGGGAGCCTTGAAACGCTCTGCCAGTCGTTTGGTTTGCTCGATTACGTAGTGAGGCTTTGCGTCATTGACCAGACGGGCCGTCCGAATCAGCCTGGCCTCGTCAGGAGACGAGTCAACGATGAACCATGGATCTACTGCGATGCAATGCCCCCCCACGCCCGGCCCCGGTTGAAGAATGCTGACGCGAGGATGGCGGTTCGCCAGACGAATAAGCTCCCAAACATTGATATCGAGACGATCGCAGATTACTGACAACTCGTTGGCGTACGCGATGTTGATGTCACGAAACGCATTTTCCGAGAGCTTGCACATCTCAGCAGTACGTGCATCGGTCAGAATGCAATCACCCTGGACAAAAATCTGGTAAAGGTCACGCGCCAGCTCGCTACAACGCCGGGTCATGCCACCTATAATCCGATCGTTCTGTACCAGCTCGCGAATTACCTGTCCGGGCAACACCCGTTCCGGACAGTGCGCGATACGGATGTCCGATTGCTCGCCCACTTGCTGCGGAAACGTTAGATCGGGCCGGCACTCCGAGAGCCACGCCGCCATCTTTTCAGTTGCTCCCACAGGCGAAGTCGACTCGAGTACGACGATATCGCCCCGCTTCAGCACAGGCGCGATTGCTCGGCTGGCCGCCTCGATATAGCTGAGATCCGGCTTGTGCTCTTCGCAGAAGGGCGTCGGAACCGCAATCAGGAAAGCGTCGGCGGGCTCCGGTGTCAAAGTCGCACGAAGATAACCCTGTGTAACAGCAGCATGAACCAGCATGTCCAGCTCTGGCTCGACGATATGGATCTCGCCCTTGTTAATCGTATCTACGGCTCGCTGTGATACGTCAACGCCGATCACCTGTTTTCGGCGCGCCGCGAAAGCAGCAGCAGTGGGTAGCCCGATGTACCCTAGCCCAATGATTGAAATACATTCGAAAGACATAGCGATGGTCTCTTCGCTGACTCAATTTGTTAGTGAAATACTGCTTTGGTTCGTACTTACACCTAGTGCCGCGATTAATGCTTCGACAATCCTCTCACTCGCCCTGCCGTCTCCATACGGATTGTGAGCACGGCTCATCGCAAGATAGGCTGTCGAGCTATTGAGAAGCGTTGAAACCGCTGACGCAATTCGTTCGGTATCCGCACCAACTAGTTGTACCGTTCCCGCCTCCACTGCTTCCGGTCGCTCTGTCGTGTCTCTCATCACGAGCACTGGCTTGCCAAGCGAAGGTGCCTCCTCCTGGATTCCGCCAGAGTCGGTCAGAATGATCCATGCGCGCGACATCAGAAAGACAAACTGCAGATATTCCTGAGGCTCTATGAGAGTAATATTTTCGACATTGCCAAGCAGACGGTTGACCGGCTCCCGGACATTAGGGTTGAGATGCACGGGATAAACGATCTGTGCGCTCTCATGTGAAATCGCAATCTGCTTGAGTGCAGCACAGATATTCTCGAAGCCATGTCCAAAGTTCTCCCGGCGATGTCCTGTCACGAGGATCATCTTGCGTCGACGGTCGAGAAATGGAAACTGGCTTTCCAGCTGGGCGGTGAGTCCTGACTCCCCCACAAGACGGAACTGCACTGTCAATAACGCGTCGATCACCGTGTTGCCTGTCACAATGATCCTCTCCGCGGCAACACCTTCGGCCAGCAGGTTCGCGCGCGACACTGCCGTCGGAGCAAAGTGCAGTGATGCAAGCGCGCCAGTGAGCTTGCGGTTCGCTTCCTCAGGCCACGGAGAATAAAGATCGCCTGTTCGCAGTCCGGCTTCGACATGCCCGATCGCAATGCGCCGGTAATAAGCGGCGAGCGAGGCAGCGAGCGTCGTGGTCGTATCGCCGTGAACCAGCATCATGTCCGGATTGAAGTCATCCAGAACCGGGCCGAGCTTACTCAGAATGATTCCTGTCAGCTCGCTGAGTGTTTGCCCTGGACGCATGACGTCGAGATCGTAATCAGGAACGATTTCAAATAATTCGAGTACCTGATCCAGCATGTGACGATGCTGGGCGGTCACGCAAACTCGACAATCGAAGCCACTCGTTGCACGAAGTTCGCGTACGAGTGGCGCCATTTTGATCGCTTCGGGCCGCGTGCCAAACGTGATCAGGATTTTTTTTGAAGCAGAACTCATTCGAGCCCCCAGAAGTATCGCTCGATGTCGTTAATTGCGCTCATCCGATGCGTTGCTCAAATATGCGTAGCCACCATAGTCCCCGTATTGAGCTGATCGTAAAGTCGGTCTGAAACCATTGAAGACGATGCCAGCAATCTTTGCTCCGACTCGCTCGATCCGCTTGACCGACTCCAGCAATTCGCCGCTACTTGTTACACCGGAACGTGCTGCGAGCAAGACAGTTCCGGCAAGGGGAGCGAAAATAGTCGCGTCAGTGACGGGCAACACAGGCGGCGCATCGAGCAGAACGACGTCGTATCGTTTGGACACTTCGCTCAGGATTTGAGCGATGCCACCGGCAGAAAGTACTTCGACCGGTTGAGCAAGCAGCGGCCCGGTTGCCAGCAAATCGAGATTCGAAGAAACGTCCTTCATGATCGCGACATCGAGAGCTACGCCATCGCGAAGCACGTTGGACAACCCAACATTCGAAGGCACGCCGAAATCGTTGGCCAGATGACCGCGTCGAAGATCGACGTCCATCAGAAGCACTCGCTTACCGGAAGATCCGAGCAACGCCGCGAGGTTTGCAGATGTGAACGACTTACCTATGCCGACCGAAGGGCCAGTCATCAGAATCACGTTGTTGGTGGGATTGTCGAGCAAACCGAACTGCAACGCCGTGCACAGACTCCGGATGGCTTCCACAGCTGGTTCCTGAGGCCTTGCCAACGCGAGGATGGACGGACCGCCACGGTATCCACGCTCCTTGAGGTTGGTCAGTTGACGTTGCGTATCACTCAACGGAATCGTCGCAATCACATCCATCGACAGATCGCGCTCGATGTCCATCGGATCGGTCAGGCCGCCAAACAATGTAGAGCGTGCCACGGCATACCCGATACCGCTGAAGAGCCCGACCAGCATCGATAGCACGATCACCAGCGCCTTTTTGGGCTTCAATGGCTTGTCGGCGACCAATGCCCGATCGATCACTCGTACGTTGCCGATCTTGCTAGCCGTAGCAAGCTGAAGTTGCTGGATGCTGTTGAGCAATCCGACGTACAGCCCGGTTAACACGGTCACGTCACGGTTCAGCCGGACGATGTTCTGCTGATCGTCCGGCAGACGCTGAATTGATCCATTGAAGGTTTCGATATTGGCTCGCGCCGCGGCAATCTGCTGGTCTAGCGCAAGCACAGCGGGGTACTGCGGACTATAGATCGCAGCCATTTGCTTGCGCTTCTGCTCAAGCTCAAACAGACTCGACTGTGCCTGAACCGCTTGCCCCAGAATAGCCTTCGCCTGTTCACTGAGATCAACCACCTTATGGCGATTCTGATACGCGTTAAGGCGATCTTCAGCCAGTCTCAAACTATGCTCAATATCCGGAAGCTGTCGTTTCAGGAAATCCAGGGATTTTTCCGCCGTCTCCGCCTTCCGATTGGCGTTTTGAGAAACGTAGTTCTCTGCGATCTTGTTCAGAACCGCGGCTGCCCGTTCAGGATCCTCGTCATCATAAGTCACGCCGATAACGCCAGATTGGTCTTTACCCATTTCGGTAATGACGAGATCTTTTCTTAGCTGCTCCAGAACCTGAACACGCGAGTAGCGTTTCAAGTTGAATTTCGCGCCTTCGCGGCCGTTCAACTGTGAGACGGTAAGCTGAATTGGGCCCGACGAACTCGTTAGAACCAGGGGAACACCGACTTTACCCTGCACCCCTTCGTCGAGATCACCACCGGAAAGCCGATATTTATTACCACCCAGCGCCGTAACGACGAACTTATCGCCTTCGAAGTCCTTGGGTACGTCAAATTGGTCGACGACGATATGCTCCGAACCCCAGACATATCCTCCCAGCCCAAAAATACCAGGCGTCGACAAAGCGTGGTCATGTCTCGCGATGAACGCTCCAAACACTGGGAAGTAATCCGGCGTAGCGTCGATATATAGCCGGAGATCGTCGACCATGCTCGCAGTCACGAGTCGCGAATCGAGAATCTGCATCTCGCCGTCGTCCGTCGATTTGATGTCGAATAACGAATTCAATCCGCTCATCAAATTTCCGGCAGCGGTACTCGCCAGATCCGAGTTATCCTCCACCTGGACTGTAATGTCTCCGCGGTACGTTGGTGTGGCGAGAAATGCATACATGACACCTACGAACATGCAGCCGACAGTGATCAAAGCAATGAGCTTTTTCTTGTCGAATACAACATCCATCAACGCACGAATGTCGAGTTCTTCCTCGTAATGGGTAAATTGATTTTTCATTATAGAGACGTCATTTTTGCACTTGGTCGATACGGTCTGGTCGTCTCGCGATTCAAAGACGAGAACCGCGGGAAAGATTCGCAATACGTTTGGTCCAGTCCTGGACCCCCCGTTCGATCAACGTCATCGCTTGCGCATACATGCGTGGCGAACGTCCAATCGGGTCCAGTACATCGACACGTTCGGACTCAGCCAACCGGAAAATACGCCCTCGCGCGGTTGGGACAAAATTTTCGATGACCTGTTTCTGCGCCAACTCCATGACTAGAATCAGATCAGCCGCGACACATATGCGTTCATTGACGCGTCGAGCCCGATGAGATGACATATCGATTCCGCGATCGGACAACATCTCGCAAGCCACGCGGTCGATGGGCGTGCCAGTGGACGCGGATAGTCCCGCCGACATCACCTTGATATCGGCCAGCTCGTTCTGCAGGAGACCTTGCCCTATTGGACTGCGGCAAAGATTTCCCTCGCAGACGATGAGTACGGTATCGATCATTTCGTCACAATCGCCGCGGTGAGACCAGCATTGATGGCGGGAAGAAGCAAGCTCAACACACGGCTGAAGCGAACGAGTCCATTCCCGTCCACATACACCACGTCTTTCGGTTGCAGTTCAAACTGGGTCGCGAGAATCATCGACACAGGCGAATGCGCGTCGAGGTGAAATACCTCCGGCGTGGCATTCAAAGGGCCGCGTATGACATAGATCTGCGCCGCGTCGGCGCTCGTTGAGTTGATGCTCCCCGCCTGTGAAAGCGCATCGCTTAGCGTGAGCCTTCCGCTCTTCATCGGTATCGCGGTAATCGGCTTGTTGACTTCTCCCATGACGAAAACACCGTTGTCGTCACGTGACATGACGCGGAGCATATCGCCGTTCCTAAGCAGAATGTTGGACGGATTCTGATCGCGCTCCAGCATGCTCGACAGATCCAGACGGTAAGAGATACCGCCTCGAACCAGCACCATCCTGCTTTGATCAGCAGTTGTGCTAAAACCACCAGCCCTGTTGATAGCCTCATACAAGGTCATCGGAATATCGTTGACCGGCACGCCGCCCGGCGTTCTGACTTCACCGTCCACATAAATCTGCTTGGCGCGGAACGATGCAATTCGAACGGTTAGCTGTGGCTTGATAAAGACCTTTGAAAGCTCTGCATATATCGCCTGCTGCGCCTGTTCAACAACAAGCCCGCCTACGTGTATGGATCCCGCAAAGGGAAACTGTATGTCGCCGTTGCTGTCGACGACAAAGCCTTGCCCCGGATCAAACGGCTTTGCGCTCGTCTGATTCTGCGTGCCCAGTGCAGCGGCCAATTCGGGATGATCCCATACGGTAATCTGCAGTACATCGCCGGGACCGAGCGTATAAGGAGTCGCCTTCCCTGACAGTTCGCGCTCCTGATCCGTGCCCGCTTTATCGGAACTGTCGCGCAGTTTCACGATGAGCGATGAGTTGATATCGACAATCGGAATTTGCAGATCGGCTTGCTGCCCTTTCGTGTCGACATCTCCGGTCGGAAGCGTCGCCGACACGGGCATACGCATGCCGGGGGCCACGGCGCATGCTGCAAGGCCCACACTCGCACTCACACAAATCAACCAACTCGCCAACATACGTTGCATTCTCGGCCCGAATGATTCCCTCATATGTCCCATTACATAATCCCTCGTAGGTTTCGATTGATTTTTCTTTGACGTGCGTCTATTTCTGCCTCGAATTAGCTGGCAGCACGCTTTCTCTATGGCTCTGTGCAACGGACCTGCCTACCTCACCGAACATTCAATACGCGTTCTGATGCGTGAACCCACACATAAACGTGGCAAGAACGATCTTCATATCCAGGCCAAATGACCAGTTCTGCAGGTAGTACAGATCGTGCTCAACCCGTTTCTGCATTTTTTCTATTTTGTCCGTCTCTCCACGGTAACCATTCACCTGGGCCCACCCCGTGATGCCCGGCTTGACGCGATAACGATGAATGTATCCGTTGACGATGGTTCGATACAATTCGTCGTGTTCCACGGCATGAGGTCTCGGTCCCACCACTGACATGTCGCCCTTGAGCACATTAAAAAACTGCGGAAGCTCGTCCAGACTCGTTCGTCGCAGAAATCCACCCACCACGGTCACCCGTTTATCGTTACGGGAAGCTTGCTTGACGACGCCCTGCTCACTGGCATGCATGTACATCGTGCGAAACTTGTAAATCTGGAATACGCGACCATCGGCTCCCTGTCGTTTTTGTGCGAACAGAATAGGGCCTCGAGAGGAGAACTTGACCGCAACCGCCACCAACATCATCACAGGCGCAAGGCAGATCAACGCAGCAAGTGCAAACACCCGGTCGAATACCTCCTTCGCTATAAGTGAGCGCGAGGACAGCGGCGATGCAATCAGATTGATAGCTGGCACACCAATCAGATCGATGATCGTGCTATCGAAGAGTGCAAGGCTGCTCATATCCGGAAGAAACCGAACGTTGACGAGCTCATCACGAAACTCGTTCATGCAGTGCAAGATCATGTTTTCCTCGGATAGCGGCAGGGCCAGCCAGATTTCCCGGACGTTGTCCGATCTGACGAATTTCGAAAATGCCGAAAACTCCTTGAACGACACTGCTCCAGCATGTTGAAAACCCGTGTCGGGATGCACATCGAACACCGCAGACACGCGAAACCCGCTGTCGGGAGACATCTCAATGCTGCGCACCACTTGCGCGCAATGAGATCCGCATCCAACGACCGCGACACGGCGTATGTTCAAGCCTGCGTTGCGAACGCGACGCAAGGCGGTATAGGTGGCAAATCGAAAGATGGCCAGCGCCGCCCAGGTGATCGCGGTCCAGTATGCGAACCACAGCCGCGATATGACGTCCGTACGGTGCAGCGAAAACATCAGGACAAGCGCACAACCCTGCACGATCAGCCAAGCGAGAGATATCTGACCGATCAGCTTAAGCATCGGCCGTCCTCTCCATGATTGATAGACACCAAGAGCAGGAAATAACGCTGAAGCAATCGCTGCGGCGAAAGCAATAAACCCGGTATCCACATGGTTTCCGGCGACTTCACCAAAGCGGATACTCGACGCCGCGATAGCACCACCAACAATCAGCGCGATGTCGATGCATCGCGCTAGCAATCCCTGCAATTCCGGTGATCTATGCGCCTCATACGTGACAGATTTCGAACTCATCACCCCAGGCCCCGATTTATGGTTTTCACAATCACTTACTACTTCTCACTCACTGAGTTGGTCATTTCCAGCGGTAAAACATTTATTGCTTTTTTAGGCTTTCAGCCTTTTAATATTTGTGGAGCCTTTAGTCTCATCTCCATCGGAACAAATACGTGCTGCGGACGGCAATTCAGGCCAAGCAAACAGATAGCGTCGCGGCTTCGTTCTGTGCTGAACGACTTCTTTAGCCGTCCTCGTATAACGTGCAGCCCATTGTCGTGACTTCTTTAAAGCAGCAAATATGCCAACACGGAAATCGCGCTGTAATTCCTGCGAGTCGTCCCGGAAGTCAAGCTGCATAGCGTTTGGGCGCTGACGGGAGCAAAAAACCAGAAGCTATCTTGATGGATTACGACAGTCCGTAACGTAACGGCACACCGTAACGCCACCTCAGATCACGCGTGACGAACAAAGCCAACGTGATTGAATGGACGCCCATAGGCGTCCATCCGCTTATTTCGTCGTCGTGCCGGCGCCGCCAGTGCCGCCTGTACCGCCAGTCGGCCCGGTGTTACCGCTTCCAGAGATGGGCGACGCCTCACCCGCCGAAACCGCCGCGGCGGCAAGCGACGTCGAGGGTTGCCCGTTGCTGGAAATCGCACCCACCGTCAGCAACGTATCGAGATCCGAGTCGGCTCCGCTTTGTCCCGGTGTGAAAGACACCATGAGGAATGACGACGTCGAAAGCGTCACGCCATACATCTTCTTGATCAGTTGCGCCACACCGGCTTCGGCGTTCTGGATCACGCTGGGGTTGGTCAGCGCCGATTGGTAGGACGCGTTGGACGCAATGCCGGACAGGAGACCATCCACGGTCGTCCCCAGCTGACCAGCCAGGTAACTCAGCAACAGTTGAGTCAATGGCGTCACGTTGTACGTACCCGCACCGCTAGCAAACGAGTGAATCGTGGCTGCGCCGTTTGACGCGGTGATCGCGCACGGACCGTCAAACTGGAACGATACGGAATAGGCACCGCTCGCATTGGCGGTCGCGCTTCCCGCACCGTTCTTACAAGTCAACTGAATGCTGGCATTCGCCATGGCAGCACCGACAGCGGCAGTGCCGCTGACCGTTCCCAAAGGCGAAGTGCCGCCACCTCCGCAGGCAGCGAGCACGGTTGCCGAAAGCATCATTGCCCCTATCTGCAGGGTGCGAGTCGTTGCGCGACTAAAAGGCTTCATTCTCAATCTCCAAATAGAAGTCACTGATCACTAACAGGTGACGATATCGACATGTCACCTACCTTGAGCGCATCGTTCCCGAACGATTCAGACAAACTCGCGGGTTTGAGCGAAGAACGCTGCATATTGCCGCCGGCCCCTTGAATCCCCGCCTTTGCATCAGGACTCGCATAACGGAGATAGGCGTCCCGCATCCGGTAAAGCTGAGTAGAGAAATACTCGCCACTGAAACGCCCCTGGTTCAGCAAATACTGCTGGGTGCTATACGGGAAGCTCATGTTCTGCACGGCGTCGGGCGACAAATAGTTTTTCGAACCAACACGCGTCTGGAAGTCGAGTGCAAACTGTTCCGAGCCATATACCTGCGTGAGGCCCGGCTTCATGCCTTGTCGCGGCGTCAATGGGAATGTCACGGTCGCTCCGACAAAGCTGCCCATGCCGCTATGCTCTGCATGTACACTGACCGACACGTCATCGAACCATCTCGTGAACGTGATCAACGGCCCCTTGTCACCGGCGACATATCGCGCAACGCCAGCCTCCACCCAAAGATTCCACTCAGGCTTCACCCATCGATAGGTCAGCATTGCATTCTTTTCGGCGGGAAACGCCTGACTACCTGGCTCCTCATGCAGGTATGCGAGGCGCAGCCGAACGAGGTCAGGTCGCCCAGGAACAAAAAGCGTAGTCTCGTTCTCAAGGCCGACATAGTGGAAATCGAATTTGCCGACCGCGGCCACATTAAAGATTTGTGGGCTCAGCCAGAAGCTTTGACCCAAGGCGACCGCCGACAATCCGCCTCGCAGACGGTATTGACTGAAGACCCGGCCATCGTCCATGTTCTTCGTGTTGTATAGCGGCGCGATATAGCTGGCGTAGAGTTCCGCGCCTTTCCACAGTGGGACGAAGCCTTCAATGTTTGCTCCCAGTGAGATATCGAAGTTTCCGTACTCCGTTCCATAGAGATAGCTCGTAACTGGTTCGATCTGGATTCGCGACAAGCCGTGCTTATGCTCGTCACCCTGCCACGAGATTGAATCGGTGTCATAGGTTGGCTGCGTACGCATCGTCATCGATGCGCTTGCCGCAGTCGGTGCCCCCCCTTCGATGAATTTCGCGAACGCTCTGCGATCTACCGAGACCTCACCTATCGCCTGATTGGCTTTCTTGATGACGGCACGAATCTTTTCGATCCGGCTCGGAGCTTCAGAACTCGCCACGCCAAGCACGATACCCAGCGCATCCGCCTCGTTCTGGTTGTAGCGATGATTTTCATATTCGACTACCAGATCGCGTCCAGAAATGCCGACGCGAACCCTTTCCAGTCCTGCCGCAAACAATTGCGCAGTGATCGCGTCAAGCGAAGCTGTATCAGTTACGCCTATAGGCGACAGCGCCGGCCGGGGCGACCCAGTTACCGATGTATCAGCCAACACCAGCCTGGTATTTTCCTGAAGCGGCGACACATAGGTAATCGGCAATGCCGCTGGCGCTTTATCGTGGCTATACGATGACAGGTAAACAGGACCCGCGACGGTGTCCGGCGCAGAATCCGGCATTGCGGTATCGCTAACCGCAGTGTCCGCGGAAGCGCTGCGCTCCTTGCACAGCCCCCCGGCACATCGATCCGAATCAAAGCGCTTTCCGAGCGGTATCTGCACTGCAAGGGAAATCGATGTGCGCGGCGCCACGCTATTCGTCGAGCGCAGCGACCGCATAGCGGTCGCGATCAGGTTCGCGTCGCCGAGCCAGCTGATACGCGGTGACTGATAGCGCACACCGACGTAAGGCGTCTTCGAATCATCCTCGGCAAGCAGTGAAACTCCGGTGCTCCAGAGTGATAACTGAAGACCACCGAATAGTCCGTCAAGCCTATCGCCGTGACCATACCCCGCGGTGAGAGCTACAGGCCCAAACGTCTGAGACACGACACCGTACGTCGAGCGAAAATAATGCGTCCGACCGCCAATATCCGTCGTACCAAAAGCAATAGACGGTTGATATTTGAAGAATTTGGGAATCTCGACCTTGGCATTGGCCACTAAATGACGAATGACGGTGTGATCGCCCTGTGAAAACTCAGCGGGACCGACAAATGGGTAATTCGCCAGCCCGCCTGACACTTCGACATACGGCAATATGCCGAATGCCCCCCAATAGACTTGCGAGCTCGTCGCCTGCCTTCCGTACCTCGGATCGATATAGTTGTTGAACTGCGCTTCTGCCGTCCCAACAGGCAGCGTGAATGCATACGGGATGGTGAGGCCACCCGATTGTCCGAGCGCATTGAGCGCGGGCTCGACCGCGCGAGCCGTCGATGCAAACGACAGGAACACGGCCCATGCCAACGCATGCGGCGCGAGACGAAATCCACGCGTGCATCCGAACCGGTTCATTGACCGCATTTCACGCGTTCACGCAATTTGGTTCTAACCACGTCACCCGCAGCGCAATACCCCGTAATGCAAACCCTTTCCATAGTTTTTCTCGTGCTACCTTTCTTACGCCGACCGTTCGGAAAAACGACGCCATCGCGGTCGCTTTTAAACGCTGGCTGTGTTATCTATCCGCACCACGCGATTCAGGGTGAACTCACCAACCCCAGCACACGAGGAATTCGTTCGTTTGAAACTTCCCGGGCTGTGGCTGCGCAATCTTGTCAATGGAATGCAAAGAATGAGTTACAAGCAGTATCTGTGCCAATTGGCATCGGCGCATACAGACTGATCGATAGGAAACCGCGCAAAGGCGCGCCAAATGGGCCGCACGGGTTTTCTACTTCCGGAGCATATGAGTAAGGCAAACTGAAGGAATGAGCATCCTGAAAGGCTCTGTCACGTTACGCAGCTCCGTAACAGTCCGGCACATTCAGGAACGCCCCTAGCCGTGGACAAGACGATCACCATACAAATCGAGGTCGCCGAGGAAAAGAGCCACCAATAAGAGACTGCACGCTACCTTTGTTACCTCACAAATGGTGAATCCATACGGTAACGGCTTGATCCGCGGCAAACACACTCCTTACCGTGCAACCCACCTCACCTCCACCAGCAAGCCGGTCCGTCGCCGCGCGGCGAACTCGAAATCACCGACGTCAACCCGTGCTATCTCGCGAACGCGGCGCTCAACGTCGAGATCGTGGGCCGCGGCTATGCGTGGCTCGATACCGGCACGCACGATTCGCTGATCGAGGCTGCGACCTTCATCGCGACGCTGCAAAAGCACCAGGGTCTCGTGGTCGCGTGTCCGGAAGAGATCGCGTACCGCCGCAAGTGGATCGACGGCGAACAGTTGCTCGCGCTCGCCAGGCCGCTCGCGAAGAACACCTACGGGAAGTACCTGCAAAACATGCTTACGGATCACGTCGCATGGCCATCCAAATGACCATGATCGCTTTACGCTAAATGAGGGATGGTCGGGATGTGTGGAAGTCGACGCTGAGCGATCGCTTGACGTCGTCGCTCAGACACATCGCGAGCCGATGTCCTGATCTCAATCATTTCAGACATCGGCCAAACAGCAAACTGTGCAGCCACCCATTTCCCACAATCGCGGCTGGGTTTCGGAAACGTAATTGCCCTTAAATGTTCTGACTCAGGCGAACGACAATTGAATCAGACAGATGCAATTAAATAGCCTCGGCACACAAACTCAAAGCACGCAATACCACGCGTCACCGCCCTCACGTTGCGCACAGCACGTCCCTCAACCCCGCCTGCGGCCGCGCCAACAACGCCCCCTGCGCCAACACATCGGGCCACCGGCCCAACCACTCGAACTGCTCCCGCGTATCGACGCCATTCACAACCACCCGCACACCGAGCTCACAGAGCAGATCCATCACCGCCGACATCACCACACAAGCTCGCCTGTCACGCGGCACCGCGCTCATCAATTCGCGCGCAATCGTAATCGTGTCAACATCGAGCGCACCGAGCAACGCAAGTGACGACGCCCCATTCCCCCAATTCCCCAGCGCCACACCCACGCCGGCCTCGCGAAGCCCTTCCGTCATCGTGCGCAGCGAAAGCAGCTTCGCCGCTTCGGCGCTATCGGTCACCTCGATTTCGAACAGATGCAGCGGCACACCATGCGATTGCGCAGCACGTGCGAGGTCATCAGCAAACGAATCGAGCAATGCGATCTGCGTGGGCACCGTGATCGCTATGGGCTGCAACGGTAACTGCATGGCAACGCAATCGCGCAGTTCGCGGCATATGCCATCCACCACGAATGCGGCCATTTCTCGTGCCACTTGCGGATGTTCAAGTGGCATCATGAAGATACCCGGCAGCAGTAATCCGTATTCGGGGTGCGTCCAGCGAAGCTGGGCCTCGAGCCGCGCCGGCGCGCCACCTTCCACGCGATATGCACCCTGAAACACGAGATGGAACTCGCCAGCATGCAGGCCTTCGCAGACACGCGTCTCCAGTTCGCTAAGTCGCGCGGTCGTGTTGTCGGCGCCGTTCGCATCGTTCTGCGCGACGGCGGCCAAACGCGCGGTCATCGTGCGCGCAAGCGCGACATGTTTCGCAGGGTCAAGCGTGTGCATGGCGAATACGTCTTTTTGTATAAACGCGCATATGCAAGCACGAGTCGCGCCAGATATGACACGGATTCGCCGATTATTTGCAAAAAGACCGTAAAAGTCTTTTCGATCAAGGACTTCGGGAACAATATCTTGATGGGAAAAATGGCTGTGGCACACCGTACGATGTTTGCGTAACGTCGCACGTTACGTTGCGTTGTGTTGCCCGTGACGTAACGCAACGACAAGCGCGGCCCTATCACACCATACGGGCGGGCTCGTATATCGGCATAAAATGCAGGAGATTAAGAAAGTCAAATACGGAAAATTGCGTGCCTAACCATTTGACCGGCTCTGCAAGATTGACTAGTATCCGCTCCGACGCAATATTGACCAGCGACTGCGAATTTCCCTTAAGTTCATTCAAGGCAGCCGATGCTAGAAATCCCGCTCTCCGACGCCAACTGGGATCGCGTCAAGAGTCTGTTCCCCGAACCGCCCGCCTCAACTCGCGGGCGGCCACGCCGCAGCGATCGCGACATTCTCGACGCCATCCTGTGGCTACAGCAGCGAAAAGAAAAATGGCACAGACTTCCGGCAACATTTCCACCGCAACAGACCTGTTATCTGCGCTATACGATGTGGAAAAAGGCCGGCATTCTAAAGCGGGTGAATGAATTACTCGCCATCGACGAAACAGATGTTTGAATCCATCGACTCAAACGGATATAGCTCGTCTGCACACAAGACCAGATGCAGACGTTTAATTACCGCGCCGTAGTCTGTCCGTCGTGACCTATCATCGAGGCGCAGCCTACCTCTTCAACCTTATCGAAACATTAAGAAAACACCCCTCCCAGCACTTTTCTTTCCAACCTTAACAACAACTTAAGCTCCACCCAAAACACAAAAAATATAGTCCTCAAGCCCCCTCAAACGACGCCGATAGACAGAGCGCAGTACTCGTTTTCCAACCAGGAGAGAGAAATGTCTATTCAGGCAGTTGGTCAAAGCCCGGCGGGACCCACAGGTTCTGCTGTCGCGTCGGGTTCGGCCTCGGCATCGGCATCGACGGCACCCGCATCCAGCAAGAGCGCTTCGTCGTCGACAGGATCGTCCACCAGTTCCACCACCTCGTCGTACACGGTCAGCATCAGCAGTGCCGCGCGCGCCATGCTGGCCGAAGCCAGCGAGACGTCGGTTCAAACCGCGCAGGAAGCGGCAAAGGGTGATCATCAGGCCCAGCGTCTGCTCGCGAAGGAGGCAGCAGCCAAGGCAGCTTGAGTAACGTCTACAAAGGTCCTCCCAAAAAAAGACCGCCGCCCGAAAAACCGGCGGCGGTCTGCCTTCAACGCAAGCGCAGAGATACCCGAGCAATAGATTGGGCTTTCACCGCGAGAAATGCTCAGCCTAAAGAACGCTCGACCTCCCGCAACTCCCACGTCACTCTCGCGAAACAAGAGACACGAAACCCGAAACTCAGAACCGCGTACGAATCCCCGTCGTCAATTCCAGCTGATTCTTCGCGCCATACGTCGTCGCCACGACGTAACCGTTGTGCAGCTTCATATAGTCACCGGCCACATATAGTTCGGTGCGCTTCGACAGGTGATAGAACATCGACGCGTACAGGGTTTCCTTATAGCCGCTCGCGGTGCCCCCATCGGGATTGAAGGCGAGGTTGGCATTCGCGGTGCCGCCGTTATCGTCGAATGCCGCATTCGATGCATGCATCTGCTGGTAGCCGATTGCGTAGTCGAACGGTCCCTTCGGCGAGAGTTTGAGCGACACGGTCCACGCATTGTCGTGACGTTGTCCCAGCGCGCCCTGATCGCCCGTGTAGTGGAAATAGCCGGCGTTCACGCGAACGATGCTATACGTGTAGTTACCGCCGATCGAATACGATTTGTTCGTGAAGCCGTTGTTGTTGACATGGTTGAAGAACGCGGACACATTGAACGGTCCACCGTTATAGCCGAGTGCGCCGGTGTAGGTGGCGTCGGTGCCAAAACTCGTGTGATTGCCGAATGCGTAGCCCGCCGCGGCGAATATGCCGTTGCTGAACAGCTTTTTCCACACCACGCTGTTTTCATAGCGAGTACCCGTGGCACTGCCCGCATAGAAAATCAGTTGCTTGAAGTTATTGGCATTAGTCCAGCCGCCTTCTTCGGTGGTCAAGGCGGCGCTGCCGTATGGGTCGCCGTAAATCGCGGCGGCATCGCGTGCCACGGTGTTCTGGAAGCCGGCCGTCACCTTGCCGAACGTGTCGCTTTCGATACCCACCCATGCGTCGCGATCGAAGATCTGGCCCGGGTCTTCCATTGCGCCATCGCTCACGCGGTATTCCGCTTCGAGCCTGAAGATCGCCTTCAGCCCGCCGCCGAGATCTTCCGCGCCTTTCATGCCGAAACGGCTACCGCTAAACCACGGCTCGCCGTTGATGCCCATCGAGATGACATGCTTGCCTTCGGCATTCGCATTGGTCTGATACGACACCGCGCTCAAATCCATCAAACCGTAAAGCTGCACGCTCGATTGTGCGTGAACGTTGCTCATGGCCAAAGCACTGCCGCCTGCCACCAGCAAAAACCTGGTCTTATTCCCCATCTTCTCCTCCGTTCCTGCTGTGTTGAATTGATCGGACATCTGCTTGCATAGCAATGCCAAGAATAGTCAGAGCAACCCTTCACGCCTCTTTCGCGCAGGAGCGGCGGAAGTCGGTGAAAACACTAGAACGTATGATTTTGACAACAGAAGACGGGTAAACGAAACACGTATTTATCGCGCTGTCGTCTCAGGTCGCAGCAAATGCCTCGTGCGGTTCCTCTTCGCGCAGAATGTAGCCGAGTCCGCGCAGCGTCATGATCTTCGCGCTCGATGCCGCGAGATGCTTGCGCAAGCGGTGAATATAGATATCGATTGCGTCGGCGCTCGGCTCTTCGTCGAGCGTGAAAACCTTGTCCATCAGCGTCGCTTTGGAAACGGTCTTGCCCTGCTTCAGCATCAGCGTTTCGAGAATCGCGTGTTCGCGGCGGCGCAGTGGCAGACGCTCGTTTTGCAGCAGGAATTCGCGCGAATCGAACAGATAGCACAAATCTCCGCATTCGATCTGCTGCCCCTTGTCGCCCGCCGCCTGACGGCGGATCAGTGCCTTGATGCGCGCCACCAGTTCGCGCGCATCGAAAGGCTTGACGACATAATCGTCGGCGCCGGCGGAAAAGCAGGCCACCTTGTCGTCGGTCGAGCCATTTGCGGTCAGCATCAGCACCGGCACGTTGTCGCGCTTGCGGCGCAACCGCTTGAGTACCTCCTTGCCGCCGATGCCGGGCAAACGCATATCGAGCAGCACCGCGTCATAGCATTGCAGACCGAGCAGCGTTTCCGCGCACTCGCCGTTCTGCGCCCAATCGATGGCGAATTGCTCGACCTGCATCAGGTTCATCACCCAGCGGGCGAGGTCCGCGTCGTCTTCCACGAGCAGTAGTTTCATCGTTCCTCCCTCT
Source organism: Paraburkholderia sp. Ac-20336 (assembly GCF_017105025.1). Lineage (NCBI taxonomy): Bacteria > Pseudomonadati > Pseudomonadota > Betaproteobacteria > Burkholderiales > Burkholderiaceae > Paraburkholderia > Paraburkholderia sp. Ac-20336. Next base: position 28,684 of record NZ_JAAGPS010000049.1, read on the forward strand.
TTTGCGGGTCGCGCGACGCGTCAGGCTGCGCCGATCCATAAAGGCATTTCGACCGTCGCGACGAGGCCGATACCGTCTTCATTGGGTTCGAGCCTCACGCTACCGCCCTGGCGTCGCGCAATCTCGCGCACGATCGGCAAACCGAGTCCCGTTCCTTCGGCATGACTCGACGCGCGATAGAAGCGCTCGAACACACGCTCGCGTGCTTCGGCCTTGATGCCGGGTCCGTTGTCGATCACGCGTACGATCGCCATCTCATCGCGCCGCTGCGTCTGCACGGTAACGTGACCGCCGGCCTGGATATAACGCAGCGCGTTATCGACGAGATTGGTCACGAGTGCAGAGGTCAAGGCTTCGTCGCCGGTCACGTATAAGCCGTCTTCCAGCTCGGCACCCAGATCGATTGCACGCGACTGTGCGAACGCAATCAAGTCTTCGAGTACGCCCGCAATCAGCGCGCTCAGATCGATACGCTCGCGCGCACTCGACGGCGCAACCGACTCGGCCTGTGCAAGCAGCAACAGCTTGTTGGTCAGCGTGGTCAGCTTGCGGCTGCTCTTGTGCATGCCCGCGAGCGCTTCGGCGAGCGGTGCGTCCCGGTTGTCGCGTTGCCGCGCGAACTGGATCTGCGCGACCAGCAGCGCAAGCGGCGTGCGCAACTGATGCGCGGCATCGGAAATGAACTGCCGCTGCGTCGCCGCCTGCTGGCCCATTCGCGCAATGCACTGATTAATCGCCTCGACAATCGGCCTGAGTTCGACATGCAGACGCGCGACGCGAATCGGTTCGAGTTGCGACGCATTGCGATCGGCAACGTCGTCCTTCACCTTCATGAGCGGCAGCAACTCGAAGGTCAAGCCGAGATAGACGAACACCATCGCGAGCACCAGCGTCAGTACTTCGCCGGACAATTGCGGCCGCAGCAGACGCCACACCATCGCATCGCGCGAGCCCTCGGTCTTCGCGACCGCGACGATCACCTCCTCGGTGCGCCCCGAGTCGTAGAGCTGCCGCACATAAGCCACCGCGCGCGCCTCGCGGCCGTCGTCGAAATGCGTGGAATAAAGCGTGGGACTATCGCTCACATGCGGCGGCAGCGGCAGGTCGGGACTGCCCGCAAGCAGACGATGTCCGCTCGCCTCGACGCGATAGAAAACGCTGTCCTGTTCCGGCGATTCGAAGAGTTCGAGCGCAGCCGGCGGAATCTGAATGGACACCGAAGAACTATCGTCCCAATCGATATCCTCGCCGATGATCCGCATCGACGAAAGCAGTGCGTTGTCCTGCACGAGATCCGCCGTGGTCTGCGCGAAGCGATATGAAATCGCGACGGAAATGGAGACGAATGCGGCCAGCGGCAACAGGAGCCACCACAGCAAACGTCCGCGCAAGCTGCCTGAAAACACGATGCGTCGATCCTTTTGTGTTCGAAGCGACAAGCGCGGTCAACCCGCTTTCAAGGCTTCACGTCACTGACAAACTGATTGGTAAACGTGCGCGACAGATCGATATGCCGCCCCTTCACTGTCGGATTGAATGCCGACAGTACTTTGAGCACCGTCTGCGGACCGTCGGCGGGCATCTTGCCGTCCACGGTGTACATCGGCAGCGAAGCCTGCAATGCGCTGACATAAAGCACCCGGTCGCCGCCAATCGCTTCTTGCGGCATCTGCGCGGCAATCTGTTCCGCGCTATGCGTGTGCATATAACGCAGCGTTTTCACGAATGCGCGCGCGAGTTTGGCGGCTTCGTCGGGATGCGCGTCGAGCCAGGTACTTTGCATATAGAAGCTCGACGCCGGATAGGTGCCGCCCAACGCCTCGCGCGTACCGTCGACGTTGCGCATATCGACGAGTACTTTCGCCTCGCCGGCTTTCAATAAGCGAGTGACGGTCGGCTCGGTCGTCATGCCCGCCTGAATGTGCCCCTGCCGCATTGCCGCAATAAAACTGCTGTCCGCGCCGACCGGCAACAGCGTGAATTGCGTGGACGGCACGCCGGCGCGTTGCGCGAGGTATTGCGTGAGAAAACTCGTCGACGAACCGAGCCCGGTTACGCCGAGCGTTTTGCCGCGCACGTCGGCCATGCTTCTAACGGAAGCGGCCGATTTTGCCGCGACCAGTTGCACTTCACCGGGCACCTGAGCGAATACGACGATCATCTTCACTTCCTTGCCGCGGGTCTGCAAATCGATCGTGTGATCGTAAAAGCCGACCACGCCCTGCACCGCGCCCGCGAGCATTTCGTTTTCGCCGTCGATTCCGGTCGGTTGCGACAGCAACTCGACGTCGAGCCCTTCCGCCTTGAAATAGCCGAGCTGTTCGGCAAGACGCGCCGGCAAATAGATAAGCTTGTCGATGCCACCGACCATGATCGCGAGTTTCTCCGGCTCGGCGGCTTGCGCGGGCGTCGCGAGTTTCGCGAGCGCGCACAACACGAGCGACGCCGCGACGGCGGCACAGGCCGCGCGCGAGAAACGCGTCAGGGGAAGCTTCATTGCGGGTGTCTCCGTTGTCCTGCTTCGTGGCGCCGCGCGAGTCGCCTGTGCCTGATTCTGAAGGTGCGAACCCTTCCCGATGCTTTCACAAATGTGAAATAGCGCGAACCTCGGGTTTGTCCCGATCACTTCATCGCCGCACGCGGAAACATCACGGCAATATCCACGCCCTTGCCGCCGTCACCCGCCTTCAGCGATATCTCGCCGTGATGCGCATCCGCAATCTCACGCACGATCGCGAGTCCAAGCCCCGTGCCGTCCGTATCCGCCGAGGCCCTGAAAAAAGGCTCGAATACGCGGCTGCGCGCTTCGGCCGGAATGCCGGGGCCGTTGTCGATGACGCTTACCGTGACCGTATTGGCATCGGCATGCACCGCAACCGTCACGTGACCGCCACTGCCGGTATAACGAATCGCGTTCTCGGCGAGATTCGCAATCAGTGCCTGTAGCAATCCACGATGCCCCACCACCGGCGCGGCGCCGTGCAACTCCGCGCCGAGATCGATTTCGCGCGCCTGCGCGAGCAACGCAAGGTCTTCGACGACTTCCATCGCGAGCGGCACCAGGTCGACGCTTTCCATTGCGAGTTGCGCGCTGTCGGCGGCCTCGGCCTGCGCGAGCAGCAACAGCTTGTTCGTGAGCGCGACCATCGACCGGTTGCTGCGATGCATCGCGCCCAGCGCCTCGTCGAGCGCGGGATTGATCCCGTCCTGCTGCCGCGCGAATTGCAGTTGCGTACCGAGCAGCGTCAGCGGCGTGCGCAACTGATGCGCAGCATCCGCGATAAAGCGGCGTTGCACCGCCACCTGCAAGCCGAGCCGCGCAATGCACTGATTGATCGCATCGACGATGGGACGCAATTCCGTGTGCAAACGCTCCACACGAATCGGCTCGAGTTGCATCGGATCGCGATCGGCAACCTCGTCTTTCACTTTCATCAGCGGCCGCAATTCGAACGTGAGTCCGATACAAACGAGCGCAACCGCCAGCACGATCATTTCGATCTGCCGGATCAGTTGCGGCTGCCATAGCTGTTTCGTCATCGCGTCGCGCGAGCGCGCGGTCTTGCCGACCGTCACGCGCACGCGCCGCGTCACGCCGTTGTCGTACATGAGCCGCGCGATATCGACCGCGCGCACCTGCTGGCCGTGCAACGCCGTGTAGTACGAATCCGGCACGTCGGGCGCCCGCGCGGGACGCGGCGGAAAATCGGGCGTACCCGCGAGCAGTTGCCCGTCGTCGACACGCACGCTATAGAACACCTGGTCGCGATACGGCGAGGCGAAAATCTCGAGCGCGGCAGGCGGCACGTCCACGCGCAGAAATCCGTCGCGCCATTCGACTTCCCCCGCGATCATGCGCGCCGACGCCACCAGTTGGTTGTCCTGCACGAGATTCGCGGTACGCCGCGCATTGTCGTATTCGGTCTTGCCGGTCACGAACACATAGAGCGCGAGCGGCACGAGCAGCCACCATAGCAAACGTATACGCAGGCTATTAGCCATTGTCAGTGGTCGTCTTCTTTCTTGCGCAGCAGATACCCGAGCCCGCGCAGCGTGACGATCGCTGCGGAACTGCCGTCGAGCTTCTTGCGCAAACGCGAGATATAGATCTCCACCGCGTCTTCGCTGGGCTCGTCCGCGAGCGTGAAGATCGCATCGACGAGCGCGGGTTTTGTCACCGTCTTGCCGAGGCGCAAAATCAGCGCTTCGAGCACGGAGCGCTCGCGCGGCGTCACATTGAGCGGCGCGCCTTTGAGCGTGAACTGGCGCGTGTCGATATCGAACGACAGATCGCCGCACACCACCTCGCTCGCTTTCGACGGCGACTGCCGGCGAATCGCAACCTTGATGCGCGCGATCAACTCACGCACTTCGAAGGGCTTGACGAGGTAATCGTCCGCGCCGGCGCCGAGCAGTTCCACTTTTTCGTCGATCGAGCCGCTCGCGGTCAGGATCAGCACCGGCGTCGCATCGCCACGCTGACGCAAACGGCGCAGCACGTTCTTGCCCGAGAGCTTCGGCAAATTCAGGTCGAGCAGAATCACGTCGTAGTGATTCGTGCGCAGCAGGCGGTCGGCCTCGTCGCCGTCCTGCACGGCATCGAGCGCGAAGGCCTCCTGCTCCAGCATCTTCGCGAGCCAGTGCGCAAGCGTGGGATTGTCTTCGATGAGCAGCAGCTTCATGGCGGCAACGGCAAAAGTCAGGCCGTCGATTGTGCCGTAAAACAGGGGGTTTGCGCGCTTCCTGTGGGATTTGCGCCATACGTCCCCTGCCCGCTGTCGACGCCGGTCAAGCGCGTCGCGCAGTGGCGGGCTGATTGCGGCTCGCTTGCGGCTTAAGCGCGGCTCGTTTTCAGCACATTCCCGGCGCATTTTCGGCTTATTTTCGGCGCATTTTCGGGTTAACACCCATGTTTCGCGCTCCCTCCCGAAAGCTCGCAGAAGGTTTCGCATTTTTATAATCGCCGCCATTCACCCAGAAAAGCGCCGCTTATCAGGCCGCGGCGACCACACTTAATTAAGGAGACTGCTTCATGCGTACCTTGCGCCAGATTGCCGCCGTGTCAGGTGTTGCTTTCGCCCTTGCCGCCGCTTCGGCCGCCGCTCACGCCGAAAAGATCACGATCATGGTGGGCGGTGCCACCAAGATCATCTATCTGCCGGCCAAGCTGACCGAACAGCTCGGCTACTTCAAGGACGAAGGGCTCGACGTCGAGATCCTCTCGCAACCGGCCGGCGTCGACGCGGAAAACGAACTGCTCGCGGGCGCGGTGCAAGGTGTCGTGGGCTTCTACGATCACACGATCGATCTGCAAAGCAAGGGCAAGGAAATTCAGGCGCTGGTCGTGTTCGGCCAGGTGCCCGGCGAAGTGGAAATGGTTTCGACGAAAGCAGCCGATACCCTTAAGAGCATGGCCGACACGAAAGGCAAAACGCTCGGCGTGACCGGCCTCGGCTCGTCGACGAGCTTCCTCACGCAGTACCTCGCGCAACGCGCGGGCGTACCGGCCACGCAATACACACTGCTGCCGGTCGGCGCCGACAACAGCTTTATCGCGGCGATCAAGCAGAACCGCATCGACGCGGGCATGACCACCGAGCCGACCGTTTCGCAATTGCTGAAGACCGGCGACGCCAAGGTTCTCGTCGACATGCGCACGCTCGACGGCACGCGCGCCGCGCTCGGCGGCACGTACCCCGCATCGAGCTTCTACGTGCAGCGCGCATGGGCGGAATCGCACAAGGACGAGGCCGCGAAGCTCGCGCATGCCTTCGTGAAGACGCTCAACTTCATTTCGACGCATAGCGCGGAAGATATCGCCGCACAAATGCCGAAAGACTACTACGGCAACAACAAGGACCTGTACGTCAACGCGCTGAAGGCCTCGCTGCCGATGTTCACGAAGGACGGCAAGATGCCGGCCGACGGCCCGGACACGGTGCTGAAAGTACTGTCGGCATTCAATCCGTCGGTGAAGGGCAAGCACATCGATCTCGCCAAGACCTACACCAACGAATACGTATCGGCGCCGGTCAAGACCGCGTCGAAGTAACGCTTCTTTCATATCCAGAGAACTGCGAGGCTCCGCCGATGAATCAACCTATGTCACGCGATACGCCAGCAATTGAAATGCGCAACGTGTCGTGCCGTTTCATTTCACCGGACGGCAAGGCAACCATCGCGTTGCGCGATTTCAGCATGTCGGTGGCACGCGGCGAATTCGTCGCGGTGGTCGGCCCGACCGGCTGCGGCAAGTCCACCACGCTGAGCATGATTACCGGTCTGCTGAAACCCACCACCGGCGAAGTGCGCGTGATGGGCGCGCCGGTGGACGGCATCGATCCGCGCATCGGCTTCGTCTTTCAGGCCGATGCGGTGTTTCCGTGGCGCTCGGTGCTCGACAACGTCGCGGCCGGTCCGCTCTATCGCGGCCGCTCGAAATCCGCCGCCTACGACGAAGCGAACGAATGGCTGCGCCGCGTGGGCCTCGACAAGTTCGGCAAGCACTATCCGCATCAACTGTCCGGCGGCATGCGCAAGCGCGTCGCGCTTGCGCAGACCTTCATCAACAAGCCGGAAATCCTGTTGATGGACGAGCCGTTTTCGGCGCTCGACATGCAGACGCGCACGCTGATGCAGGACGAACTGCTGCAATTGTGGGGCGGCGTCGGCTCGGTGGTATTCGTCACGCACGACCTCGAAGAAGCGATTGCGCTCGCCGACCGCGTGTTCGTGTTGACCGCGCGCCCCGCGACGCTGAAGAAAGTCTACGAAATCGATCTGCCGCGCCCGCGCGTCACCTCGGAGATTCGCTACGACTCGCGCTTCATCGAGATTTCGCGCGACATCTGGCACGACCTGCGCGAAGAAGTGCAAATCGGTTAATCAAGGAACGGCAACCATGTCCACGCCCTCTCAACAGATGATGCCGTCCGGCATCGACGCCGCATCGCTCGCTCAGGTCGAGCGCATTGCGCAAAAGAAAATCCGCCAGCGCCATGTACTCGTCGTCTCGCTGCGCATTCTCGTACTCGTGGTCGTGCTCGGCGGCTGGGAACTGTCCGCGCGCCTGAAATGGATCGACCCGTTCTTCTTCTCGATGCCGAGCGCGATTTTCGAGCAGATCGTCGACTGGTTCGTGAACGGCACGTCGCAAGGTCCGCTGCTTACGCAGGTATGGGTCACGCTCGAAGAAACCGGGCTCGGCTTCATTATCGGCTCGGTCGGCGGCATCTTCTGCGGCATCGTGCTCGGCCGCAACAAGCTGCTCTCGGACGTATTCAGCCTCTACATCAAGATCGCCAACTCGATTCCGCGCGTCGTGCTCGGCTCGGTGTTCGTCATTGCACTCGGGCTCGGTATGGCGTCGAAAGTGGCGCTCGCCGTCGTGATGGTGTTCTTCGTCGTATTCGCCAATGCATTCCAGGGCGTGCGCGAAGCAGACCGCTACATGATCGCGAATGCGCAGATTCTCGGCGCGTCGCGCCGCCAGGTGACGACCTCGGTCGTAATTCCGTCGGCGCTCAGCTGGATTCTCGCCAGCCTGCATGTGAGCTTCGGCTTTGCGCTGGTCGGTGCGGTGGTCGGTGAATTTCTCGGTTCGAAGCAGGGCATCGGCCTGCTGATTTCCACCGCACAGGGCGCGTTCAACGCAAGCGGCGTGTTTGCGGCAATGATCGTGCTGGCCGTGGTCGCGCTGGCAGCGGACTATCTGTTGACCGCGATCGAGAACCGCCTGCTGAAATGGCGGCCGACTTCGGTTTAAGCGCAGCGTAATCGCCGCGCCGTTTCGAATCCGGCGCGAAAAGCGGTACCAATCGTTTCCCGATTCATCACGAATGCCGTTCGGTCTTTGGCCGAACGGCATTTTTGCTTCTATATCTTCCGAATCGATCTCGCTCGACTTCGCTGCGCCGATCATGCGCGATGGGTCGCCCCCGCCACTCACGCGTTTCCGTTTTAGCCGGGCTCTTTCGCGACCAGACGTTTTGCGCTAAGTTGGCAGCGCCGCAACCGCACCCAACCACCCAACTCTGTCCCACCTGGAGCGATAAAAAATGAGTGACGTCCAGCACAGCGCGCAGAACGATCCGATCGAACATGTGGTTCTCCTGCTGATGGAGAACCACTCGTTCGATCAGATGCTCGGTTGCCTCGACGCCGTGCATGACGGACTCGACGGCGTGCGCAACGCCGCCACGAAATCGAATGCCGACGGCCAGGGCCACACGTTCCACCCTCGCGCCACGCGCGAGCGGCAAATGAAGCACGATCCGAATCACGAGCACGAGGCCGTAATGGAGCAGATTGCCGCGGACAACAGCGGCTTCGTGCGCCGCTTCGTGAAGGACTATCCGAAGAGCAGCCTCGCCGCGCGCCAGGACGTGATGGGCTATTACCCGCTCGGTTTTCTGCCCGCGCTCCATACGCTCGGCAAGCAGTTCACCGTCTGCGACCGGTGGTTCTCATCGCTGCCGGGGCCCACGTGGCCGAATCGCTTCTTCGCGTTGACCGGCACGTCGATGGGTCAGGTGGCCATGCCATCGGGACTCGATGCGCTCAATCCGCACTGGTACACCGAGCAGAGCCAGGACACGATTTTCGATCGGCTGAATGCGGCGCAAAAAACATGGAAAGTCTATTTCTACGACTTTCCCGCATCGCTGCTCTTGAAGAACCAGCGGCACGCCGCGAACCTCGCGAACTATCATCTCTTCGAGACGTTCTTTCACGACACAGCCGGCCCCGCCGACGCGTTTCCGCAATTCGTGCTGATCGAGCCGAAGTACTTCGGCGAAGCGCAGAACGACGATCATCCGCCGCACAACATCATGAAAGCGGAGAAGCTGATCGCCGATACCTACAATGCGCTGCGCTCGAATCAGGCGCTGTGGGAACGCACGTTGTTAGTGATCCTGTACGACGAACATGGCGGCTTCTACGACCATGTGTCGCCGCCCTCAAACGCCACCGCGCCGGACGACCACACCGCGAGTTTCGACTTCACCCGGCTCGGCGTGCGCGTGCCCGCGATTCTCGTGTCGCCGTGGTGCAAGGCCGGCGTGTGTCACACGCAGTTCGACCATTGCAGCCTGCTGAAATACCTGTGCGACAAATGGAAACTCGCGCCGCTTGGGCTACGCACGCAGAAAGCATCGAGTGTGGGCGAAGCAATGGGCACCGATGTCGCGCGTACCGATACACCGGCTTTTATCCGCGTGAGCAATCAATTGCTGATTGCCGAGCATGTGGAACTCGAACGCAAATCGTCGAACGGCAATCAGCACGGACTGCATTATTTCGCCGATTACCTGCACGAGGAACTGGACCGGCTTAGCGCGAACGCGGTGGCATCGGCAGCGCAACTCGCGAACGCCGGCAACGCGTGGGTACGCTTCAAAAGCACGTTGGGCTCGCTAATGACGAGCTTCGGGCAATGGCTCAGCAAGGATTTCTACGCAGCGCGGGACCAGCGCGATGCGCGCACGAGCGACGCATTCACGCGTCTTTCGCAATCGGTCCGCAAAACGACGGGCGCGCCATCGAAAGATGCAAGGGCCAATACCGATCAAACCCGCCCCGTTTCTCCGAAATAGCATCGGCTCGGAGCATTGACCCATGTCTCTTCGGATCGCAGCTCGCGGCTCACGCGAACCGCATAAGCACGCGTTAACCCTTAAAGGTTCCGCAGCTTTATCTCAAAATTAGCAATAAACATTCAACGGATGACCTATTACTCTCTCCAGTTATCGAAATTACAATGTAATCACTGACTACGAACAACAACGTTCGCAGCACGACAAAACCCAAAACTGGAGGTAAGTATCATGAAATCGCTCATTCAAGCCGTTGTCATTGCCGCCGCAATCGCCGCTCCTGTCGCTTCGTTTGCGCAAACCACCCAGCCCGTGACCCGCGCCCAGGTGCGCGCCGAACTGGTTCAACTGGAAAAGGCCGGCTATCAACCCGGTCTCGCCGACCCGCAGTACCCGGCCAACATCCAGGCCGCTGAAGCTCGCATCAATGCGCAAAACGGCGTGAGCCAAGCCGCGGCAAGCGGTTTCGGCGGTGTGACCAGCGGTTCGTCGCAATCGGGCCGTGTGGCTCCGGCGACTGGCCCGAAGTCGGTCTACTTCGGTCAGTAAGCAACGCAAGTCGTTAAAAAAACTGGCCCGCGTCCGGTGATACCCGGACGCGGGCCAGTTTTGTCCTGTATGTAACCGTTACCTCCGTCATCGGGCTTCCGATGACTTAGCCCGGACCTTCACGGTCTGGGCGCTTTTTCACGGCGCTCTGCGTGCGTCGCGCCGAATACCCGGCAACGCTATCAGCCGCTCAGTCGCGCGCGATCAGATCGCCGACCTGACCGCGTCCGGTCACGAGGCAGCTTGACAGAAAGCTCTCGCTCTGCGCGCTGGCCCCGGCTTCTCCAAAGCCCTTCTTCACAGCGTCCGATTTGACGAGCGCCGCGCCCTGGTGGCACGTAATCGTCCCAACCTCGCCGGCCTGAGCACGCATCAACGCCCTATCTGCCATCAGATAGCCAAGCAAAAGCACCAAGGCAATGTTGAACGCCTGTCGCATGGGTCGCCTCCTCTTTTGGAAGAGACTAACGCGAAGCGCGAGCGCACGGTCCTGGGGCTTTCCCGATTATCTGCTTATTTCATGATCCCAATTAAATCGGGTAGTACTCCGCCGCGATTTGCAGTGAAATAACGCGTATTGCCAATTTTTGCCGGGGCCGATGCACCCCGTTCCATTTTGACCGACTCGATGCAATGCGAATCGAATGTCTGTTCGCCCCGCGCGCAGCCCCTATGTGACACGCTTACAACCGTGCTTCGATCCGCCTGATGCGTTTCTCGATCGCATTGCGCACCAGCGCATTCGAGGGCACCAGCAGCAGCGACGACGCGATGATCCGATATACCGCATGACGCGTGACTTTCGATACCTTCGCAGGATCGAGCCATGCGTCGTTATCCGCGAGCAGCACGAGAGTGTCGAGGCCGATCAGAATCGGCCACAAGCACGCGAGCCGCAAGCGTACCGCATGGGCCGGAATCGCGAGCGTGTAGTCGAGCGACGCACGATAGTGCTCGATCGCCTTGCGCAGAAGCTCGACGAGCAACGGCCGCGCGCGCATCGAATTGGCCGGCTCCAGCAGTTCCTCTGCGCTCAGGCCGTGACGCTCCAGCATGTTCTGTGGCAGATAACAGCGGCCAATGCGCAAGTCCTTGCCGCAATCGCGCAGCACGTTGGTCATCTGTAAGGCCTTGCCGAAACGCACGCCGAGTTGCGTCATCGTATCGGGCGGCTCTTTCAGCGTGCCCGGCATATGCGCGTAAGTCATCGTGGTCCAGAATTCGCCGACGCAGCCGGCAACCAGATACGTATAGCGATCGAGTTCGCCGTATACGCGCAGCGCCGCGATCTGGCCGGCGCGTTCGTCGGGGAACGTGCGCAGATCGAATTCCATGCCTTCGGTCAGCGTCGAAACGATTTCCCGCACGGCCTTGCGGTCGGATTCGCCCAGTTGCGACAACACGTCGAGCGCGGGGCCCAGCGATTCGAGCAGTACTTTTTCATCCGATTGCACCTGCTGGCCCGCGACTTCGGCGGCGATGCGCTGAAACGGCGCGCTATCGACAGCCACGCCATTCACCTGCTCGCGCAGTGCGAGCACTAATACGAGGCGTTGTTCGGGCGGAATCAGCGAGGTGTCGGCAATCGTGTCGGCCGCGCGCGCGAGCAGATAGGCAAGGCCGATCGGATCGCGCATACCGGCGGGCAGCACGCGCAGCGTCAGATAGAAGGAGCGTGAAACGCCTTTCAGGAGCGGGCCGAGAAGGAAGGCCCGGGTCGGAGTCGGCATGGGTTGGATCGGATCGCGGTACAAGGCGTAGGAAAAAATGCGTTCAATCAATGCACTGACGGATGCGTTGCGGGTAGGTCAGGCTGTAAAAATCAGGTGCTGCCGCATTGTATACGCCGACGCGTTCATGCCACGTCCTCGATGCCCACTCCTCGAAGTCTTCCAGCGGCGAGGGCTGTCACGCCCGTGTCACGATATGACCCGCCCAAGCCGTCGCGGAGCCTCTCCGGAAACCTTGAACTTCGACGGGTAGATTAGGTATCACAGCAATGGAAGCCGACGACTATGGCCTGTTTACATTCAATGAAATATGTCTACATCTTGTCTTTTGCGCGAGTGGGCCAAGATGATTCGAGCGTTAATGAGCGATGAAGTAGGGGCACGAATCGAATCTGTCTTGCCGGGCAAAGAAGGCGATCCAGGACGAACGGCGACCGACAATTGCTGGTTTGTCGAGGCTGTCCTCTGGATCGGCCGGACCGGTTGCCGAAGGTATTCGGCCGATGGCACACGGTGTACATGCGTTTTCCAGGTGGCGTCGCAAGGGTGCGTGGGAACGCGTGATACACGCAGTAGCTGACGAAACCGGGATCAGGCATGTGCTGATCGATTCGACCATCGTGCGCGCGCATCAGCACTCGTCCGGCGCTCGAAAAAAAACGGACCGCACGCGCTCGCGAGGTGGACTGGCCACCAGGTTGCACCTGACCGTCGATGACGCTGGCCGCCCTCTGCGGTTGATGGCCACCGAAGGGCAAGTTTCCGATATTTCGTGCGCGAATGAACTGGTTGAGCATTTGCGCACCGGCGCGATCATTGCCGACAAAGGCTACGATTCGAACGCCTTTGTGGAGCGTATCCGCAGTACGCATGCGAAGGCCGTAATCCCGCTGCGTTCGAACCGGAAAATCAGGCGTCGCTATAGCCGCGTGCTGTATCGGACCCGGAACATCGTCGAACGCTTTTTCAGTCGTATCAAACATTTTCGTCGCGTCGCCACTCGCTATGACAATCGCGCAGGGAACTATCTCGCCCTCGCTTCGCTTGCCTGTGCCTTTGGACTACTCGTGAGAATGTGAACAGAACCTAGTGTAATGAGTTAGAAATTCGTTGAACAATTTGCTGCCTGTCGTACCGTGTAGTGAGTGCGACGGACACGAAGAGGCGGCCATGAGCGGAAGACCCAAGGCGGAACTCGTGTTGAGCGAAGCGGAACGCGAGCAGCTCACGGCCCTGATGACGCGCCGCAAGACGGCGCAGGCGTTGGCATTGCGAGCGCGGATCGTGCTGGCCTGTGCCGAGGGCACCGACAACAGAACGGTCGTGGCGAAACTGCGGGTTACCCAGCAAACTGTCTCGAAGTGGCGTGGGCGCTACGCAATGCATCGGCTGGAGGCCTGCTTGACGCACCGCGTTCGGGCGCATCCAGATCGATCGACGACGCACGTGTTGATGCCACTCTCGCGCTTCTCTATTTGACACTGCATGACCACAACCGAGCATGGAAGAGCTTCGATTGAGATGCGCTCAACCGACTCTACGAACGCGGCCTAATCGGCGGTCCGGTCAATAAAGCAAAATCCGTGATCGTCACTGACGACGATTTGCTCGAATCCGAACTCATCTTCAAGCAGCACTTCGTCATAGCTGGCAGCAAAACTGATTAATCAAACGAATTTCTAACTCACGACACTAGGGGTGCAACAGAGTTCGATGCCGTACATGCTCAAGGGCTATCCACTTAGCGCCAAAATTTATCACACTGAAAATGCAGTGCGCGTCGCGGAGGTATTCCAAGGGTGCCGATCCGTGTCTCCTGGCGCTTCGCACGGCAGAACCTGTTTTCGCTTTGATGCAATGTATGACGCATGTTTGCTGCTATTGGTAAGTGTCTTTACCAATGCGCGCAGTTTTGCGAATATCACCGACATGTCAAATCAACGCATCTCTGGAAATCCTTCCGGTCAGTGGCACAGCTATTCCGAATTAGCCCCTCGCAGACCAACAACAACTCTGTGCCGTCCTCTGGCCGGCGTGCCAGCGCCGCTCAGTTTGGGGGCCTCGCCCCTGTCTCGCATCCGTCAACACTTCAGCCCAGCATGGTAAGCGGATCGTCTACCGCGTAGCTCCACGCATTCCGGAATTCTAGCGATGCTGGTGAACGCGCGCTGGCCGGAGCGGTCATATCAGCCATCCAGAACGGTTCGTTAGCCTTAGGCAGTCCCGCGTCACAAAGCGCCATGCGGGCGCAATACGGGCAACTGCTGGAAACGACTCATGGCACTGTCTCGCTCGTCGTCAATTTGAGGACGCGCGCCGACGGACACTTCGACCTTGTCTCAGCTGGCATGCGGGATTCAGCAAATCCAAACAGGCGGGTAATCATCTCTGCCCCCCAGAACGCCAGCACTTCTGGGGCAGGCGCAACCGATCCCGAATTCGGCACCGTTGCTGCCTTTTGCCCCGTCACAAGCTCAAATGCCGCAGTTTCCTGTTCAGTATTCCGGAGTTCCGGTGGCCGGCTCGTCTTCTCAACCGTTGCAACCCGTGGTCGCTCTGCCTGCGTTTTCTCCATCGATCAGCCGGGGTATTACGCAAATCGTGAACGAATTGCCACGCTGGGAGCAGCAGGCAGCGCGCGCCGAGATCGAAACCAAACTGCGTTCCATGCCTGCGGACGAACAGCAAACTCTGCTTATGCACTTGAATACGCGACTCTCCGGAAAAGCAAGTGATACAAAGCCAGCCGTCATCCGGAATTGGGCTGCCACAGACTCAGTCGCCACGGTCATTGAAGGGCGCGACATGCGGACTGATCGCGAGCGCGAATTACAGACTGCTCTCGCAGATCAAAACAGTAATCCGGACTTCAGGATATCTCGCGATGAGGTATTGGGCATGCTACGGGGGGCTCAGAGAAGGGCTGCCATGCATATCGGCATCGGCCCATACGGAACCGGGACCCATTACGTTAGCGTCTTGTATCGGCGCGTTTTTCGCGATAGTCGGGGACCTGTGGCTGCGATAAGCGATATCCGTGACTTGATCGCTCCGCTTAACGAACAGCAACGCTACCAAGCCATTAAGGATTGGATTCCCCGTTACCAGGATTTTTTTCGCGGCGTTCTTTTAACGATGCGGCACTAGGTAATCGGGGCTGTGTCACGTGAGGACCCTTAATGATTTCGTTCGTTGTTGGATTTGAGCTATAGGACTGGCGAGGTGGAGCGCAAAGCGTCCTAGTTGTCTGCAAGCGTACTAATAGACAAAAAAGCCTCATAGCTTGGTGTGACTTGGAATGAAAAATACATATCAATGCAGGTAGGCCGATATCACAATAGATCGGTGCGCGTCGCGAAGATGATATGTGGCTTAATGCGTCCCCGCAATTTGGTTCATGTGATCGCTGGAATTATGCTGCTGGATGAGGGCGCACGCAGAATACGTTCGCGCAATTTGGCGAACATGCTGAAAAGTATTTGCAAGATTTGCTGCCATCTGAAGGCAGGGATTGCTGGTTCGATCCCAGTCGGGCGCCAAGCCTCATAAGGCTTTCAGCGATTTCGCTACTTCATCGATTTCCCCCAGTGCAGTGAAAATACAGTTAGCCGGCTGCCAGGTGCAGTTCCGTCTCGCTCGTATGCGGCACAACCCACTGCGCAAGATGATCCGCGCTCAGGTGTGCATACCGCTGCACCATCTCCAGCGTTTCCCACCCGCCCAATTCCTTCAGCACCTGTAGCGGCGTGCCGCGTTGCACATGCCAGCTCGCCCACGTGTGTCGCAGATCGCGCCAGCGGAAATCGCGGTTAAACATGCAGCATGAAAATATGCCCGAGACCCTGATTGGCTATGTGCGGTGCTCGACCGACAGACAGGATCTGACCGCCCAGCAGCGGGCGCTCATGGAACTGGGGGGCGCCCCGGACGCATCTACACGGATCGCGGCCTGACCGGTACCCATCGCGCACGCCCCGAACTCGATCAGGCTCTGGGCCGTACGTCATGGCGATACGCTCATCGCCCCGAAGCTCGACCGGCTGACACGGTCGGTGCCGGATGCGCGCGACATCGCGGATTCGCTCGTCACGCGCGGCATGAAACTGGCAGTCGGGTTAAGCGTCTACGATCCGGCCGACCCAATGGGCAAGATGTCCTTCAACATCCCGGCGACGTTCGCGGAATTCGAAGCCGACCTGATCCGTCTGCGCATCCGCGAGGGGATGGCCATCGCACGAGCGAAGGGGAAGCTCCGTGGCAAGCAACCGAAGCTCTCCATCAAGCAGCAGAAGGAACTGCGCCGGATGCACGAAAGCGGCAAGCACTCGATCAGCGATCTGGCTGAATTGTTCTCGGTATCCCACCCGACCGTGTATCAGACGCTTGCACGTTTTCCAGAGCGTTGAGCTCTTTACAAATGCGCTGACCGTTTCGCCAAAACGGCATGCTTTTATTGAACGAAATCGATCTTCTTTTCCCCTGACACTACATCTCTTACCCAATCTTCATTATTTGCGAGGTATTCCTTATACCCACCATACGAATTTGCCAGTATTTTTCCATCGGCAACCCATTTATCCATCTTCTTTGAGAAAAAATCATTAAAATAAGGTGCCGAACAAGATATGTTACACCATGGGTCACATATAATTATATCTTCACTCCATTTACTCATATCGCTCCCCATATCGAAACCCATGTAGTCAGGGTGCGATGGTGGCAGTACAGCTGCGAAAGCGTGTGTTCCAACAACCCCGCCAATCCCGATCTTGACCGCCTTTAAATTATTCTTCAATAACATGTCGACTGCGAGTCGAGACAATTCGCCACAGTTATGTGCTTTCGATTTTTTTATGTTATCCAAAGTATAATTTTTATATAGTTCACCCATTTGATTTGCCGCCTCACAAACCCTGCGTATTTCGGAGTCTCTTTCCGCATGGAGTCGAATTTTGTTGCAGGACTTCAAATTTGGATGTTTGTAATATAAATTCCTTACATCCTCCAAGACTACTTGCGCGATGGCTCTTTTAGTCTCCAATGTCATGGGAGATTTCGAAAATACCGCATGGGGCATCGTTATTGTGCGTGTTTCGGCAGAAGGTTGAGCAGCAGTACCAGAAGTGTATGCCGTTTGAGCCGCTGGAGATTTGAGTTTGGGTGGCCGGTTTTGGGAAATCTGGTCGAACCGCGCGTCGGAGTACTGAGACCGTGACGATGACAACGCCGACGCCTGCGCGGGCGAAGACGACGACCCCAACGTATCGAGCGCATAGTCGTGCCCGTGAGAATCCACTAGTTTTGAATGAATGCAGCCCATTATCGTCCGACAACATCAGAGAAACTATCAGCATGCACAATCCTCCGGCACTGCACTATCGCTCTCGCGAAAAAAAGTTGCTCATTGCGAACGCTCTCGCCTGGGCCCTTCCAGTAAACCATTGCGTGATTCCTTTTTCGTGTTTTCCATAGATTCCACAATTAAATGGGGTCTATGGAACCCCGCGCGCTTCACTCCTCCGTCAAGCTCGTTCGCGAGGCTTAACTGACCTCCCTGTTCCATTGCTCCTCAGACCCCGAATAGAGCCGTGCGCCAAATGGCGTGAAGCGGGGGCTAGTACAACATCCCTCAAATAGCTTTAGTATTAGGCACTTTCGGCCAAACTTGGTAACCAGGCTGGATGCCAGAACGCAAACCCTACCCAACAGATGTATCGGACGAGGAATGGAGCTTCGCCGCTCCGTACCTCGTCCTGATGAGCGAAGATGCGCCGCAGCGCCGCTATGAGCTGCGTGAAATGTTCAACGCATTGCGCTGGATAGCGCGCGCTGGTGCATCGTGGCGCATGCTGCCGACCAACTTCCCGCCGTGGGAGATGGTCTATCAGCAAACACAACGCTGGCTCAACGCGGGTTGCTTTGAGGCGATGGTCAACGATTTGCGTTCGGTGCTGCGCGTGGCGCAAGCGCGCCAGGGCCAGCCCAGTGCGGTGATTCTGGACGCACGTTGCAGTCCACATGCGAAAGCGGACCACGTGCGGGCTATGACGGACACAAGCGCAAGCGAGGCAGCAAGGTTCATATGGCCGTCGACACGTTGGGTCTGCTGCTTGCGGTACACATTACGCCCTCCAATGAGCAGGAACGTGCGCAGGTGGGTGAGCTTGCGCGCCAGGTCCAGCACGTCACGGGGCAGACCGTGAAACTCGCCTTTGCTGACCAGGGCTATACGGGCGACACGGCGGCGCAGGCTGCTCGCGACGAGGGAATGCAATTGCAGATCATCAAACTGCCCGGGACGAAGAAAGGATTCGTGCTATTGCCGCGTCGCTGGGTGGTTGAACGCAGCTTTGGCTGGCTGAACCGCTTCCGGCGGCTGGCACGCGATTACGAGCGCCTGCCCGAAACTCTTGCCGGGCTTCATTTCGTCGTCTTCGCAATGCTCATGCTTGTCCATGCCGCGCCAGTACTTCAAAGTGCCTTATGTGGACGCCTCCCGGATTGCAAGCTGGTTTGCATTTCTGGTCTACAGGTAAAGGCAGCACGCTTATGTCCGGCCCGTTGATGCAGGCCGGTCGACCTGCTGGCCCATATGGAATTCGCTGA